>NZ_JBSGBQ010000039.1:0-91923 GCF_053601335.1 Amycolatopsis sp. NPDC004747
GCGCATCGTGGTGACCGGAGCGACCGGCAACATCGGGACCGGGGTCGTGCGCGCGTTGGACGCGGACCCGCAGGTCGAAGCCATCGCCAAGCTGGGACCGTGCGGGAGGCGGTGATCGCGGCTCGCCGGGCGAGCCGGTGGGTCCGGCGGATCCCGGCTTCGGCCTGGCGGCGGCGGTCCTCGCCGGTCTCCGGGAGCACCGGCGGCACCGGCCGCGGACGGCCGTGTTCGTCGACCGCGACCAGCACCAGGTAGGCCGAGGCCACGTGGACCGGCGGCACGGACCGGTCCCAGCGGTCCGCGGTGGCGCGCACGCCGATCTCCATCGACGTCGACCCCGCCCAGTTGACCTGGGCGTGCAGGTGCAGCACGTCCCCGACCCGGACCGGCTCGCGGAACACCATCTCGTCGACCGACGCGGTCACCGACGCGCCTTCCGAGTGCCGGGCGGAGACGACCCCGGCGAGCGAGTCGACCAGTTTCATCAGCACCCCGCCGTGCACGGTGCCCATGAGGTTCGTGTCGTGGTCGTCCATGATCTGCGACAGCGTCAGCCGCGACGCCGACGGCGGCTTGCCCCTCACGCGAGCTCCGCCCGGACCTCGCGCACGGCCGCGACCAGGTTTTCGAGCGCCGGCTCGGCCTCACGGTAGCCGCGGGTCTTCAACCCGCAGTCCGGGTTGGCCCACAGCCGGCCGGCGGGCACCGCACCGAGGGCCCTGCGCACCAGCGCGCCGATCTCCCCGGCGTCCGGCACGCGCGGGGAGTGGATGTCGTACACACCCGGTCCGACGCCCCGGCCGAACCCGCTCAGTCCGGTGAGCACCTCCATCTTCGACCGGGCCGCTTCGATGCTGGTGACGTCGGCGTCCATGGCGTCGATCGCGGGCAGGACGTCGCCGAACTCCGAATAGCAGAGGTGGGTGTGGATCTGGGTGGCGTCGGCGACGCCCGAGGTCGCCAGCCGGAACGCCGACACCGCCCACCGCAGGTAGCCCTCGTGGCCGGACCTGCGCAGCGGCAGCAGCTCGCGCAGCGCCGGCTCGTCGACCTGGATGATCCGGATGCCCGCCGCTTCGAGGTCGTGCACCTCGTCGCGGACGGCGAGCGCGACCTGCCGGGCCGTCTCGGCCAGGGGCTGGTCGTCGCGGACGAACGACCACGCGAGGAGCGTCACCGGGCCGGTCAGCATGCCCTTGACCGGCTTGGCGGTCAGGCTCTGGGCGTGGCCGGTCCACGACACCGTCATCGGGGCCGGGCGCGAGACGTCGCCGTGGAGGATCGGCGGGCGCACGCAGCGCGAGCCGTAGGACTGCACCCAGCCGTGTTCGGTCGCGGCGAACCCGGCCAGCTGCTCGGCGAAGTACTGCACCATGTCGTTGCGCTCGGGTTCGCCGTGCACCAGCACGTCGAGCCCGAGGTCCTCCTGCAGCCGCACCACCCGCTCGATCTCGGCGTGCATCGCCGCCGTGTAGGCGGCGTCGTCGAGCGTGCCCGCCTGGTGCGCGGCGCGCGCCTTGCGGACGTCGGCGGTCTGCGGGAACGACCCGATCGTCGTGGCCGGCAGGGGCGGCAGCCCGAGCGCGGCCCGCTGGACCGGCTCGCGCCGGGCGTACGGCGTGCGGACGGTGTCCTCGGGGCGCACCGCCGCCAGCCGGGCGCGGACGTGCTCGTCGGCCGGCTCGACGTGGTCCGCGACCGCCCGGCGCGCCGGGGAAAGGTCGACGTCCTCGCCGCGCAGCGCCCGGCCGAGCAGCACGACCTCGTCGGCCTTCTGCCGGGCGAAGGCGAGCCGGCTCTTCAGCCGCGGCGGCAGCCCGCGCTCCCGCTCGAGGTCGTAGGGCACGTGCAGCAGCGAGCACGACGTCGACACGCTGACCGTTTTCGCCACCCCGAGCAGGGTCGCGGCCTTGCCGAGCGCGCGGTTCGGGTCGGTGCGCCAGACGTTGCGGCCGTCGACGACCCCGGCCAGCACCTCCTTGTCCCGCAACGCCGGCTCGGCCGCCACCGCGTCCACAAAGGACTCGTCCGTGACCAGGTCGACGGCCAGCGCCTCGATCGGTGCGCGAGCCAGCACGCCGAGCCCGCGCCCGAGGTGGCCGTAGGCGCCGGCGACCAGGAGCTTCGGCCGCGCGGTTTCCTTGCCGAGCCGGTGGTAGGCGCGGATGAGGGCGTTCAGCTCGGTTTCGGTGCGGTCCGCGGCGAACGCGGGCTCGTCGAGCTGCACCCACTCGGCACCCGCCGCGTGCAGCCGCCGCAGCAGGTCGGCGTACCGCGGCAGCAGCGCGTCGAGCAGGTCGAGCGGGCGGAAGCCCTCGACCGGGGACTTGGCCAGCAGCAGGAACGTCACCGGCCCGACCAGCACCGGCCGGGTCTCGACGCCGAGCGCTTTCGCCTCCAGGTACTCGTCGAGCGGCTTGGTCCCGGCCAGGGTGAACGTCGTGTCCGGGCCGAGTTCCGGGACGAGGTGGTGGTAGTTCGTGTCGAACCACTTCGTCATCTCCAGCGCCGGGGCGTCCTGGACCCCGCGCGCGGCGGCGAAGCAGGTCTCCAGTGGCGGCAACCCGAGGCCGGTGAACCGTCCGGGCAGCGGGCCGAACAGCTCCGCGGTGTCGAGCACGTGGTCGTAGTGCGAAAACGTGTTGGACGGGACGGAGTCCAGCCCCGCCGCCGCCAGCTCGCGCCAGGTTCGTTCGCGCAGTTCACGGCCGGTTTCCAGCAGGGTGGCCCGGTCGATCCCGTGCGCCCAGTAGCGTTCCAGGGCGCGTTTGAGTTCCCGGTCCGGGCCGATCCGGGGGTAGCCCAGCACCGTCGTGCCGATGTCGGTCACAGCTCTCTCCTCGCGAGCTCGCAGTCCCGAGTCCGAGCACGCGTGAGAGCCGCGTTCGGTCGTGCCCATCCCGCGAGGCCCGGACTCGCGCACGCCGTCGGCGCGCGCACCACGGGCAGGTCTTCGGACTCGTGGGCGCCGAGCTCAGGTCTACCGGCCGTCGCTTCCCGGGTGCGTACCCAGTGCTTGACCACTCGCGTGGTGACGGCTTTCGTTCCCACACACCGCTGCGGGGCAGTCCCGGATTCGCACCGGGTTCCCTGTTGCCTCACCCGCGCGCGTCTGCTCGCCCGGGTGAACCAGTGGCACGCCGAGCCTAGCGGGTGGACCGGCGCCGGGCCGCTTGCACATCCCCGATGAGTACTCTACGTTCAACTGTTGTCGAAGCGGTTCGACTAAGAGTGACGGACAGCCGTCTCCTGGGGGCAGTCGAGAAGGCCATGCGCAAGCGCGATCACCACCGGCACGCCGGGGGTCGGCTCACGACCGGCCACCGGACGAACGTCCTGGCCCTGGTCGTCCCGCTGCGTGCCGGCACCCACGACGTCGTCGTGCGGGAGTTCGTGGCCGCCGCGATCTCCGCGGCCGGCGCCCGGGACCACGCCCTGCTGCTGGTCACCGCCGAAGAGGGACCCGCCGCGCTGCGCCGGGCGGTGTCTTCCGCCGTCGCCGACGGTGTCGTGGTGATGGACGTCGAAGCGGCCGACGCGCGCGTGCCGGTGCTGCTCGGGCTGGGCCGGCCGGCGCTGCTGATCGGCCTGCCGGACTCCCCGCGCGGGCTCGGCTGCCTCGACCTCGACTTCGCGGCGGCGGGCGCGCTCTGCTTCGGCCACCTCGCCGGCCTCGGGCACGAGCACGTCGCCCTGATCGGCCCGACGCCCGCGGCGTACCGGCGCGGCAGCAGCGCCGCGACCCGGCTCGCCCAGGGCTTCACGGCGGAAGCCACCCGCCGGGGCCTCCGCGCGACGACGCTGGCCTGGGGCGACACCCATTGGCGGACGCTGCGCGGCCTCGACGCGCTCTTCACCCGCCATCCGGACGTCACGGGTCTCGTCGTGCACAACGAATCGGCGCTGCCCGCGGTGCTGGCCGGCCTGCGGCAGCGCGGCCTGCGGGTGCCCGAGGACGTCTCGCTCGTCGCGGTCTGCCCGGAAAGCCTGATCGCGCACAGCCTGGTGGAGCTGACCTGCGTGGCGATCCCGGCGCGGAAGCTCGGGGCGCTGGCCGTCGAGACGGTCATCGGGCAGCTCGGCGACGGCGTCGCGCCCGGCACCCGGCTCCTCGCCCCGGAGCTGGCCGCCGGCGCCAGCACCGCGCCGCCGCGCCTGCACTGAGCCGGGCCGAATGGCTTCCCCGGCATTTTGCCACCGCCGGTATTCCGGTGATCAATTATCGGCGGTTGGTTCACGGAAATGACGTATTGCCCGGGTCACCGGGGCGGGTGTTAACGTGGCCGCGGCTATTTTGCCGCGCGCATTTGCCGAGGCGAAATCCGGGGGAACCGAGCTCAGGCGGAGGGGTTCTGGCATGCATCGAAGACTGACGGCGATGGTGGCCGCGGTCGTGGCGGGGCTGTCCCTGCCCGTTCCGGCGGCGGCGCACCCGGCCGGCCCGCCCGTCGATTCCGGACCCCGCGATTCCGGACCCCGCGATTCCGGGCAAACCGTCACGCTGATCACCGGCGACCGGGTGCGGGTGCTGCCGAATTCCCACGGGAAAAATACCGTCGTGGTCGAACCGGGCCCTGGCCGCGACCGGATCGGCTTCTTCCGCGAAACGAACACCGCCGCAACGCCCGGCGACATCACCGTCGTGCCGTCGGACGCGCTGGCGCTCGTGGCGGACGGCCGGCTCGATCCCCGGCTGTTCGACGTTTCCGAGCTGCTGCGCCAGCACCTCGCCGACTCCGCGGGGAGCACCCCGCTGATCGTCACCTATTCCGCCGGTACCGCGGCAGCCACACCGTCCGCCACGCCGCCCGCCACGACGGCCGTCCGGGACCTGCCGAGCGTGCGCGGCACGGCCCTGCGCCAGGACCGGCGCCGCGGAACGGAGTTCTGGACCTGGCTCACCGCCGGGTCCGCGCTGCGGCCCGGAGTGGGCAAGGTCTGGCTCGACGGCCTGGCCACGCCGGCCCTCGACGTCAGCGTGCCCCAGATCGGCGGCCCGGCCGCGTGGCGGGCGGGCTACACCGGCCGCGGCGTCACGGTCGGCCTGCTCGACTCCGGGGTGCGGGCCGACCACCCGGACCTGGCCGGCAAGGTCGTCGAGGCCCGGGACTTCACCGGCACCCGGCCGGACGCGAGCGACGACCTGGGGCACGGCACGCACGTCGCCGGCATCATCGCCGGGACCGGCGCCGCCTCCGGCGGCCGCTACCGCGGGGTCGCACCGGACGCCCGCTTGGTCAGCGGCAAGGTCTGCGTGTCGTACGGCTGCCCGGAGTCCGCGGTGATCGCGGGCATGGAGTGGATCGCGCCGAAGGTGCGGGTGGTCAACCTGAGCCTCGGCGGGGACGCGACCGACGGCACGGATCCGGTGTCCCAGGCGGTGAACGCGCTGACCGCCCGCTACGGCACCCTCTTCGTGGCGTCGGCGGGCAACGACCGCTCGCTCGACCTGCCCGAACCGGAACCGGTCGTCGCGCCCGCCGCGGCGGATGCCGCGCTGGCGGTCGGCAGCGTGTCGGCCCAGGACACCACGAGCGCGTTCTCCAACCGGGGCCTGCGACGCGGCGACCACGCGGTCAAGCCCGACATCGCGGCGCCGGGCGAAGGCATCGTTTCGGCCCGCGCCTCGGGCACGCGCGACGGCGACACCGCGCCGGTCGACGAGAACTACGCCCGGCTCTCCGGGACGTCGATGGCGGCCCCGCACGTCGCGGGTTCGGCGGCGCTGCTGCTCCAGGAGCACCCGGACTGGCTCGCCGGCCGGCTCAAGACCACGTTGACGAGCACCGCGAAACCCACCGCCGACGTCGTCGAGCAGGGGGCCGGCCGCGTCGACGTCGCCCGCGCGGTCACCCAGCGGGTCACCGCCACGACCGGCAGCCTCGGCTACGGTTTCGTCGCCTGGCCCCGCACCCGGCCCGTCACGAAGACCGTGACCTACCACAACGACGGGGACGCGCCCGTCACGCTGTCGCTGGCCACGGACCCGGCGCCGCTGTTCACGCCATCGGCGCCGTCCGTCGTGGTGCCCGCGCACGGTGACGCCGACGTCGGCGTCACCCTCCGGGCCGGCTCGGCCGCCGCCGGGCCGCACGGCGGCCGGCTGACGGCGACCGCACCCGGGATCGCCGTGCAGACCGCGCTCGGCGCCTTCCTGGAGGCCGAAAGCTACGACGTGTCCGTGCGGCTGATCGGCCGCGACGGGCGGTTCACCGCGGGCGTCGCGACGCTCGTGGACACCGCGACCGGAGCCGCGTTCGGCGTCCGGCCGTTCCGCGCCGACGGCACGGCCGTGGTGCGAGTGCCCAAGGGGCGCTACGACCTCAACGCCTTCGACGTGTCCGGTGATCCTTCCGGGCAGACCCGGCCCGCCGCCGTGACGTTGCTGTCCCGGCCCGGCCAGGCGGTGACCGGCGACGTTTCGTTCACGTTGGACGCCCGCGCGGGCAAACCGCTGCGCGCGGTGGTCGATCGCGCGGACGCGCGGCTGCAGGACGGCGAACTGGGCCTGGTGTCCGGGAACCCGGGCGGCACCCGCACGAACACGCTCGCCTGGATCACCCAGCCGGGCACCGAGCTGTACGCGGTGGGCTCGGACCGGGCGATCACCGACCACACCTACGCGCTGTACTTCCGGGCGACCCTGGCCGCCCGGCCGGACGGCGACTACGTCTACCGGCTGGCGCTCCTCGAACGCGGCCGCGTGCCGGCGGACCCCGTCTTCCGGGTGCGCGACCGCGACCTCGCGGTGGTCGACGTGCGTTACCACACCCAGGGAAAACCGGCGGAGAGCCTGCGCGCCGACGACGCCACCTTCGGCTTCCCGGGCGCGGACAGCGCGACCTACCAGCTCTCCGCGCCGGTCTTGCCGAGCCGGCGCACCGAGTACTACTCGACCGGGGTGAGCTGGCAGCACGTGGTGGCGGTGTACCCGGACCCGCTGACCGACGCGGAAACCGGCTACTCGTACCGGACGTACCGGCCGGGGCCGCAGCGCGCCGGCTGGAACCGCGCCCCGATCGGACCCGCTTTCGGCGCGCCCCAGGACGGCTGGGGAGTGCTGCGCGCGGAAAACCAGCTGGGGTACGCGATTCCGCTGATGTCGGGGAGCGACCCGGAGCAGTACACCGCGCCACCCGCGGGCCTCACCGGCACCGCAACGCTCTCGCGCGACGGCGTTGCGCTCGCCACGGCGCCGAACCCGGCCACCGGGGCGCTGCCGATCCCGGACGACGCGGGCACCTACACGCTGCGGTCGGTGGCCACCCGCAGCGTGCCGTGGTCGGTGGTGGGGACCGCGGCGGACGTGGCGTGGACGTTCCGCGAACCCGGCCGCGCGGCTCCGGCGAAACCGTTGCCGCTGCTGGTGGTCCGGGCCGAGGGCGCGGTCGACGAGCAGAGCCGGGCCCCGGCCGGGAAGCCGTTCGTGCTCGCGCTGACCGCGCAGCGGCAGCCCGGCGCGGGCGAGTTCCGCCTGGCGGACCTGCGCGTCGAGACGTCGGCCGACGACGGTGCGAAGTGGACACCCGCGCCCACGGTCCGCATCGGCAACGGCGGTCTCGCGGTGGTGCGCAACCCGGCGGGCAACGGGTTCGTGTCGTTGCGGATCACCGCACGGGACACCGAAGGCAACTCGGTGAGCCAGACCGTGCTCAGGGCGTACCAGACAGCACCGTGACGGCGATGGCGGCGAGCGGGACGACGAAGGCGGCCCCGGTCAGGGCGCGCAAGGCCCGGCCGTGGGCCCGCCATTCGCCGTCCCAGCCGCTTTCGCCGTCGTAGCGCAGGTTCGCCGTCGTCATCAACGCGCGGCCCAGCCCGAACCCCGCGCCCGCGCCCAGCGCCGCGGGCAGCGAAGCCGTGAGGGCCACGGCGACCGCGGCGACGTACGGCAGGCCGCTGGGCAGGTAGGTGCGGGCACCCGTGCCCATCTCCAAGCCGAACTGGAGCGGGCCGAGGTGCCGGCCCAGCCGGAACACCGTGTCCGGGACCAGCCGCCGGTTCTCCGGCAGCCGGAACGACCACACGCCCGTTTCCCGCAGCAGCACCGCGCCCAGCACCGCGGCCACCACGGCCCAGGACGCGGCCGCCGGCAGGGGCGCGCGCAGCAGGGAACCCACCACGAGCAGGACGAGCGCGCTCAGTGCGCCGCCGCAGACGAGCCCGGCGCAGAACGCCAGTGTCGGAGTGCCTCGCCAGACCGGCGAGCTCAGCACGAAGGCCGAGTTCCGGCTTCAACTGGAGCCGCTGGTGGCGAACCCGGCCGCCGCGCACAGGACGAGCCACGCACCGGGCAGCAGCCGTCCCGGCGCAAACCGGAGTGCGACCGTCACCGCAGCCGCGGCGAGCACCAGCGCGGCGGCGATCGTCAGCGGGTGCCACCGGCGCCGGGGAACCGCGTGGATCACAGGGCGGCGCGGCAGATCGTCAGGTACGTCTGGCCGGTGTACCCGCCGCCCCAGAACGTGGAGAAGCCGTCGGAGCAGCGGTAAACTTTCTGGTCCGGCGTCGTCCACCGCCAGGCGTTCCGGCCCGCGAACTGGCCGCACGTGTTGGCCACCGGCTGGTGGTCGACCTGGATGCCGTCCTCGGTCCACGTGCCGTACTTGTGCCAGCCCGCGTCGCAGTAGGTGCTCCCCCGCCAGAACCCGCCGAAGCAGGCGGCGTAGGTGTTGACGTAGGCGCCGCTGGTGTCGGTCAGTTCGGCGTAGCCCGAGGGGTAGGCGTCCCGGCAGTCGTTGCGGTCGTAGCCCGGCATGCCGTACGGGCTGGACTCGGCGTCCGCCTTCCGGACGCGGGACAGGCCGGACCAGTCCAGTGCGGTCGCGCCGATCGTCAGCGCGCCGAGCGCCACCGCGCGCAGGAACGTCCGGCGCGTGCCGCGGACCTTCAGCTTCCGGCCCGCGCGGGTGCCCGCGGCACCCGGGCCCGGGCGGTCAAGGTCGGGAATGCGCGCCAACTCCAGCGTCACCGGCTCCACCTCCTGGCTGCGGACCGGCCCAGCCGGCCAGTGTCGTGTCCACTTCGGACGCCCGGACCGGCAGCAGCACCCGCCGGACGCGGCCGGAGCCGTCGAGCAGCATCAGCACCGGCGGCGAGAGGTGGGAGACCGAACGCCACGCTTCGCCGTCGCTGACCACCGGCAGGCCGTGCGCGAGCCCGGCCCACGTCTCCGGTGGTTCGTGGGTCAGCAAGGTCGCTTCCGCGCCGAGCCCGGCCAGCCGCTCGACCACGGTCAGGCACAGCGGGCAGCCCGAGTCGACCGCCGCCACGATCCGCCCCGCGAACCGCGGGCCCAGCACCAGGTCGGGCGGCGCGGCCGCGAACCCGTCCGTGCTCTTGGCGACCATCCCGCGCAGCAACCGGACTTCGCGCAGCACGGCCGCGAGCCCGAAGAACAGCAGGATGATCGCCGCCCACGTGAGGAGGGTGAGCGCGGTCGACGGGGTCATCGGCGGTCCCAGGCGACGTCGATGCCGTCGAGCCAGTCGAGCCTGTCCCGCTCGGTCTTCGCCGCCGTGTCCGCGAGGTGCACCTCGGCCACGCCCGCCGGGCAGCCGAGGACGAAGGACCTCCTGGCGTACCCGGACTTCCAGACTTCGCCGTGTTTCGTGCGCGCGCCCGCGTGCCGGGGGAGCAAGGCCGCGGCTTGGCGCGGCGCGGGGATCGAGAGCGAACCGTGGTCCTTCACCACGACCACGAGGTGTTCGTTCGCCGGGTCCAGCAGCGTCTCGGCGCGCGGGACGACGGTCATGCCGTCGACGTGGTCTTCGATGCGCAGCGAGCCGAACAGGGCCAGCACGCGGTCGCGGCGGGGCGCCGGCCCGGCGTACACCGTCATCAGCTCGTGGTAGGCGCCGAGCAGCGTGGCCACGGACGACTGCCCGTCGCGGGCCTCGGCGACGACCACCTCCCGGCCGTGCACGACCAGCCGTTCCCGGGTGTCCGCCGGAGCGACGTGCGTGCACGCGAAGTCGTGGTAGCCGCGCGAGCCGATCTGGAACCCGGTGCCGTACGAGCCGCCGACGAACCGGACGCCGGCCACGACGTGCGAAACCGGAGCCGTGGCAGGCAGGCTCACGGTCACCCGGCCCCCGCTCGGCGCCACCAATCGCAGCCGTTGCGCCCCCATGAGACCTCCGATTCCCGGAATCCGCCCGATGCAGAGTAGCCGACGGATTCCGCACTGGCCATATTCGTTTTCCAACGTTTCTCGAATTGCTCCGAACGGGGGACGGCATTTCTGTCGGCAATGCCGGGCCCGCGAATAAGGTGTTGTCATGCTCGCCTTCTGGACCGCGGTAACAACGGCGTTCGGGGCGGTTCTCCTGACCGCGGCCGGCACCGCGCACGCGGTACGCCACCGGGAGCACCGCGCGGTGCTGCGCGTCCACCGGCTGCTGCCGCCGTTCGTGGCCGCGCCGGTCGCGGGCGCCGAAATCGCCGTCGGCGCGGCCATGCTCGCCACACTGCCGGCCGCCCCGGCGGCAACGGTTGTTCCCGCCGCGGCGCAAGCCGTGCTGTATTGCGCTTTCGCCGGTTATGCGGCGGTGCTGCGGACGCGCCGGCCGGGTGTGCCGTGCGGGTGTTTCGGCGGGGAGGCGGTGTCGTGGGTGGTGGTGTGCCGAGCCGTTGCGCTCGCCGCGGGCAGTGCCGGGTGCGCGGTCGCCGGCGTACCCGCGCCGGCGTCGGACCGGTGGGTGTGCCTGGCCGCGGGCGTGGTCCTCGCGATGGCGAACCACCTGATTCCGGCGTGGTGGGCAGCGGGCGGCCGAAAACCCGGCCGCGCTTTTCGATGATCGTTTCGGGTTCGGCCCGCCCCCACCCTGTTTTCCCCACTGCGCCACCACCCCGTGCCCCGGCTCCCCGGCGCCGCGCTAGCATCCCGGCGGCGGCCGCGCCGATCGGGAGGCGAAAATGGCGGACGAACGCGGTGTCGAGGCCGTCGAACAGTGGTTCCGGCGCCGGGGCCTGCCCGCCGTCGTGCGGGGACGGCCGGCGCACCTGCTGGTCCGGATCGCCCCGGCCGTCGTCTTCATCGCCGCCTGGCAGGTGCTCACCGCCCTGCTGTCCGCCGTGGACGGTGAGACCGACGCGGACTTCGACCGGCTCATGGAGAGCGACCTCTTCGCGCTCGGCTACACCAGCTTGCTGCTGAGCCTGGTCGTCTTCCCGGCCCTCGGCTCCTGGCTCACCGCGCGCTGGGTGCGGCGCAAGCTGGTCGACCGCGGCGGGACCGGGACCGCGGCGGTCCTGGCGGCCGGCTTCGCGATCGTCGTCCCCGTCGTCGGCCGGCTGGCCGAAGGCGGCTCGATGCCGCTCGGCTTCCTCACCCAGCTCGCGATCCTGGCCGGGCTGTTCGCGGCCGCCTTCGTCGGGGTCGGCTCGATCGTCGGCTGGGCGCTGCGGGCCGCGTACCGCCAGACACGGCTGCTCGGCGAGCTGACCAGCCGGGCGCTGCCCCTGCTGCTGCTGTTCACCGTCTTCGGGTTCTTCACCACCGAGATCTGGCAGGTCGGCGCCGCCCTGCCGCGGCAGCGGATGTGGCTGGTCGTCGGGCTCTTCGCCGTGGTCGCCGTGGTCTTCCTGCTCGCCATGCTCAAGGACGAGGTCACCCGGCTGACCCAGTCGCGCACCGCCCCGGTCGGCCTCGACAAGCTGCGCGAAACCCCGCTGGCGACCTTCCTCGAGGACGACGTCGCCGCCGAACGGCTCCCGCTCACGAAGCTGGAACGGGCGAACATGGTCCTCGTCCTGATGCTGACCCAGGTGCTGCAGACCTTCGTGCTCGCCACGCTCGTGTTCGTCTTCTTCGTCGTCTTCGGCATCGTCGCGGTGCAGCACGCGGTGATCAAGGCGTGGATCGGCCGCGACCCCGCGAGCGGCACGCTGTTCGGCATCCAGCTGCCGATCCCCCAGGAACTGCTGCAGGTCTCCCTGTTCATCGCCGCGTTCTCGGGCCTGTACTTCGCCGCGTCGACGGTGACCGACGCCAAGTACCGCAGCGCCTTCTTCGACCCGCTCGCCGACCACCTGGCGGTGAGCCTGGTGGCCAGGGACCTCTACCTCGGCCGCCTCCTCGGCGAGCCCGAGCCGAAGCCGGTCCGGTAGCCGACCCGGCGAGGAGCCGGGACGATGTCCGGATTGTGCCGTCCGCCACCTTGTAGGTTAGGTAAGCCTGACCTTATTGTCCTCGTGTGTCCCTGGTCCCCCACCCCGGCGTCCACGCCCACGAGCTCGACGTCGCCTACGGCACCGACGTCGTCGTGCGGGCGGCGTCCGTCTCCCTGCACGCGGGGACTGTCACCGCGCTGATCGGCCCGAACGGCAGCGGGAAGTCGACGCTGCTGCGGGCGCTCGCCCGGCTGCACCCGCCGGTCGCCGGCGCCGTCACCTTCGCCGACGGCGCCGACCTGCGCGCACTGTCCGGAAAGGACATCGCCAAGCGGATCACCCTGCTGTCGCAGCACCGGACCGCGCCGGGTGGCGTGTGCGTCCGGGAGCTGGTCGAGTTCGGACGGCACCCGCACCGGTCGCGCTGGGGCGGCCGCGACCCGGACGGGGCCGCAGCCGTCGCGCGCGCGATGGAGCTGACCGGCCTGTCCGCCCTGGCCGACCGGCCCGTGCAGGCCCTCTCCGGCGGGCAGGCGCAGCGGGTGTGGCTCGCCGCCTGCCTGGCCCAGGACACCGCGCTGCTGCTGCTCGACGAGCCCACGACCTTCCTCGACCTGCGCTACCAGGTCGAGGTCCTCGACGTCGTCCGCGACCTCGCCGACTCCCACGGCGTCGGCGTCGGGGTGGTGCTGCACGACCTCGACCAGGCCGCCGCGGTCGCCGACCGGGTGCTGCTGCTCGAAGCCGGCCGGGTCACCGCCGAGGGCTCCCCCGCCGAAGTGCTGACGCCGGGCAACCTCAGCCGCGCCTACGGCATCCGCGTGGACGTCGTGACCGACCCGGCCGACGGCCGGATCCACACCCGGGCGGTCGGCCGCTTCAACGACGCCGCGTCCGCCTGACCCATCGAAAACAGGAGAAACATGCGGTTCACCCGGACCCTCCTCGGCCTGTCCGCGGCCGCCACGTTCTTCGTGGCCGGCTGCGGTACCACCGAGGCGCCCACGAGCAACGCCGCCGCCACCGGAAGCGGCGCCGGCCCGATCACCGTCGTCGACGCGCGCGGCAAGGAGGTGAAGCTGCCCGGCCCGGCCAAGCGGGTCGCGGCGACCGAGTGGAACGCCGTCGAGCACCTCGTGTCGCTCGGCGTCATGCCGGTCGGCGTGTCCGACATCAAGGGCTACGGCCAGTGGGTCAGTGCCGAGAAGCTCGACGGCACCCCGAAGGACATCGGTACCCGCGGCGAGCCGAGCCTCGACACGCTCGGCTCGCTCGGGCCGGACCTCGTGGTCGTCACCGACAGCGTGACCGAAGGAGCGCTGGAGCAGATCGAGGCGAAGGTCCCGGTCGTCGTCCTCAACGGCGGCAACGCCAAGGACCCGGTCGCCGGGATGTACGCCAACCTGGACACCATCGCCAAGGCCACCGGCACCGAGACCGAGGCAGCGCAGCTGAAAGCCGAGTTCGAGCAGAAGCTGGCCGCCGGCCGGGCCGCGGTGGAACAGTCGGGCGCGCTGGGGCAGAAGGTCGCGTTCTCCGACGCCTACGTCACCTCCGGCTCGGTCGGCATCCGGCCCTACACCAGGGGCGCACTCGTGTCCGCGGTGTTCGCCCGCCTCGGCCTCGAGACCGCGTGGCCGATGGACGGCGACGCGGTCTACGGCCTGGCCAAGGCCGACGTCGAAGGCCTGACCCAGCTGCCCGACGTGCGGTTCTGGTACATCGCCAACAACGCCGAAGGTGACCCGTACCGGCAGGAGCTGGCCGGCAACGCGATCTGGACGAACCTCCCGTTCGTCAAGAGCGGCAAGGTGCACCGCTTCCCGGACTCGCTCTGGATGTTCGGCGGGCCGAAGTCGATGGCGCAGTTCGTCGACGCGGCCGTCGACGCGCTGAAGAAGTAGCGTGCTCACCCTGACCGGGCCCCGGCCGCCCGCGGTCGCCGTCCGGCGACGCGGGCGGCTCGTGCTGCTCGGGAGCGGGCTCGCCGCAGTGATCCTGCTGTTTTCGGCCGTGCACCTGACGCAGGGCACCGCGAACCTGGACGTGCTCGACGTGCTGCGACCGGCCGTCGGCGGCGCGACCGGCGACCCGGCCGCGGTGGTGCTCGAGTCGCGGTTGCCGCGCCTGCTCGCGGCGCTGCTCGTCGGGAGCGCGCTCGGCGTCGCCGGTGCGGTGCTGCAATCGGTGTCCCGCAACACCTTGGCGTCGCCGGACACCCTGGCCGTCAACGCCGGCGCGCAGCTGGCGGTGGTGGCCGTCGCCGCGTTCGGCGTCTCGCTGCCCCTGCTCGGCGCGGCCGGCATCGCCTTCGCGGGCGGGCTGGCGGCGGCCGCGCTCGTGCTCGCGCTGGCCGGCACCGGGGGCACCGGGATCGTGCGGCTGGTGCTGGCGGGCACCGCGATCGCGCTGGCCCTGATCTCGGTGACCCAGGTCCTGTTGCTGTTGTACGCCCAGGAAACCCGCGGTCTCTTCGCCTGGGGCGAGGGAGCGCTGGAGCAGAACGGGCTCGGCGGCGTCCGGACGCTCGGGCCCGTCGCCGGGGTGGCGCTGGCCGCGCTGCTGGCCATGTCCCGGCGGCTGGACCTGATCCACGTCGGCGACGACCACGCCAGGACCCTGGGTGTCCACATCGGACGCGTCCGCTGTGGAGCGATCGCGCTGGCGGTGCTGCTGGCCGCGACGGCGGTGACCTTGGCCGGCCCGATCGGGTTCGTCGGCCTCGCCGCGCCGGCCGTGGCCCGGCTGCTCGCGTCCGTGGTGCCCGGCCTGCACCGGCACGCGGCGCTGCTCCCGTGCTCCGCGGCGCTCGGCGCGGTTCTCCTGCTGGGCGCCGACGTGCTGCTCCGCGCGCTCGCCGGCCCGCAGCGTGCTCTGGAGGTGCCGACCGGAGTCGTGACGACGATCCTCGGCGCGCTCTTCCTCGTGGTGCTGGCCCGGACGGCCCGGACCACCGCCGGGACCGCCGAACCACCCGCCGCCGGCGCGCGCGGCGGCGTGAGCGCGGTGCGGTACCGGGTGGTTCTCGCCGGGCTGGTGCTCGCGGTGACCGGCGTCGCCGTGGGGGCGGTCCTGCTCGGTGACGCGAAACTGCTGCTGGGCGACGTCGTCAACTGGGTGAGCGGCCGGGCGGGCCCGATCGTCACCGGCGTGCTGGACACCCGTGTCCCGCGCGTGGTGGCCGCGCTGCTGGCGGGCGCGGCGCTGGCGCTGGGCGGCGCGCTCACCCAGGCCGTGGCCCGCAATCCCCTGGCCGAGCCGGGGATGATCGGGGTCGTCGGCGGGGCGGGCCTCGGCGCGGTCGCGGTGATCACGGCCGTGTCCGGGGTCGGGTTCTGGACGGTGACGGGCTTCGCGGGCCTGGGCGCCGCGTGCTCGATGGCCGTGGTCTTCGCCGTGGCCGCCCGGGGCGGGTTCGCCGGCGAACGCCTGGTGCTGATCGGCTTCGGCGTGCACGCGGCGGCGCAGGCGCTGGTGACGCTGCTGATCACGCTGTCCGACCCGTGGAACGAGACCAAGGCGCTCACCTGGCTGGGTGGCTCGACCTACGGCCGGACCTTCGCCCACCTCGTGCCGATGGCGCTGGCCCTGCTGCTGGTGGCGCCGGTGCTCGTCCGCCTGCGGCGCGAGCTCGACCTGCTGGCGCTGGACGACGAAACGCCGCGGGTGCTGGGCGTACCCGTGGCCCGGACGCGGTTGCTGCTGCTGTCGTGCGCCGTCCTGCTGACCGGCGCGGCGGTCGCGGGGATCGGGGTGCTGACGTTCGTCGGCCTGGTCGCCCCGCACGCGGCGCGCGCGATCGTGGGCAGCAGGCACTCCCGCCTGCTGCCCGCCGCGGCGCTGCTGGGCGCAATCGGGGTCGGCGCGGCCGACACCGCCGGCCGCACCCTCATCGCCCCCGGCCAGCTCCCGGCCGGACTGATGACCGCGATCGTCGGCGCGCCCTACTTCGGGTGGCTCCTGTACCGGCACCGCACGAAGGCGGGCCGCTGAGCCCTATTCGGCCGTGGTCTTCCCACCGCGTCGCCGTCGCCGGACCACGGCCGCCACGAGCAGCACCACGGGCAGGCCGGTGACCAGCAACCCCTCGGCGGGCGCCGGCACGACGTCCGGGTGCGCCGGGGCGGCCAGACCGGCCGCACCACCGGGGAAGCTCTGGGCGGGCGGACCACCACCGCACCCGTTCTGCTCGTGCCAGTGCCCGGCGACTGCGTATTCGATGGCGGTGGGCATCCCTGACCCCTCCTCGGGCGGGCGGAGCTTCTCCGGAACCGCAGACCAGTGTGGCCCGGCCGGCCCGAGAACTCCATACCCGCCAACGCCTACCGGGGCTTGAGGACCTCCGTGGGCAGCCCGAGGGTTTCGACGATCCGCTGCACGGCGTCGCCGACCCCCACGAAGTCGTCGCCCAGCGGATCCAGCACCAGCCTGCGGACCGTCGCGACGTGCGCGGGTGCCGAGGCCACCAGGTGCGCGCGGCCGGCCGCGGTCAACGTCGCGGTCGTGAACCGGCGGCCCTGGCCGGTGCACACCTCGCGCTTCACCCAGCCCCGGTCCTCCAGGCGCGCGACGGCGTGCGAAATCCGCGGGAGCGACCCGTTGGCCATCTCCGCGATCTCGCTCATCCGCAGGCTTTCCCCCGGCACCCTCGAGAGCCGCGCCAGGATCATGTAGCCCAGCAGCGTCAGGTCCGCGTCCCGCAGCAGCTGGCTTTCCAGCGCGCCCGGCAGCGTGAGCAGGACCTTCACCAGGTTGATCCACGCTCGCTGCTCGTCTTCACCGAGCCAGGGGAACAGTTCCTCGCCACGCACGCCTTGACTTTAACACGCAACCCAATCTACGTTTGAGTTGCGTGTTAAACCCAAGGAGGAGCGATGCTCACCACCGCCAAACCGACCGCGACCACCGTCCTCCGCCTCGGCTTCGCCCTGCTTGCGGCCGCCGCGGCGAACACCGCCATCGCCCTCGGCGCGCTGGCCCTCGACGACGGCGGGATCGGCATGGGCCTGTCCCCGGCGTCCTACCTGCCCGCCACCGCGGCCGGGCTGCTGCTGGGCACCGCCGGCTGGTTCGTGATCGCGCGCAGGGCACCGCAAGCGCTGCGGGTGGTCGTCCCGGCGGTGCTGGTCCTGACCTGGGTCCCGGACCTGCTGCTGTTCACCGCGGGCGCCACGGCCGCCAACGTCTTCGGCCTGATGCTCATGCACCTGGTTGTCGCGACGGCGGTCGTCACCGCACTCCGCCCGACCCTGAACCCGGCGGTCGAGGGCGCCCGGCCGGTGCCGACCGACTAGCTCGCCGAAAGAACGGTCCGAGAGGTCAACCGGCCCTTCGCCGGCTCCCGCGCGACCTGCCCGGCCGCCACCGCGGCCGTCAGCGCGCCGACGGCGTCCTCGGCGCGGTAGATGGTTTCCAGCAGCGTGAAGTACTGCAGCTCGGCGAGGGTGGCGGGGCCCCGCCGGGCCAGTTCCGCAACCAGCGCCCGCCGCAGCGGCAGCAGCTGTGGGGTGAGCGAGATGTCGACCAGCGCGCCCTCGGCGTCACGCGGGTCGCGGAAGCGGATGCCCGCGAACTCGTCCACCGCCCAGAGTTCGGTCTTGAAGGTGCCGAGGTGCCGGCTGTCGGCGGTCGCGAACACGAGTGTCCGCCCGGTTCCGTCGTCGGCGACGAGCTCCACGACGACCGCGCAGCCGAGCCCCGCGGCCGCCAGCCGCTCACGGTGGTCCGCGCCGGCGACGTCCGACAGCAGCACCTCGTGCGCCTTGCCCCGCACCAGCGCGGCCGGCCAGTCACCGGAAAGGTGCGCCAGCATCGGCCCGGCCACCCGGACCTCCCGCAGGTCGCCGGCGGTCCGGACGGCCAGGCCCTCCGGAACCCCCTCCGGCACCGCGCGGCCGACGAGAACGGCTTCGAGGTGGTGCTCGCCGAGCCGGTCGGCGAACTCGCCGAACACCCGGAAGGCATCGGCGGCGAAGTCGCCGCACTCGACGTAGGTGCCACCCCGCGGCGACCGCAGCACGGTCGCCGTCCACGCGTCGAGGTACCGCACCAGCACGTCACGCTCGACGGAAACGTGCGGGTCAGGACGCCGGACGCGCTCGGCCACGCTTTTCGTTGTACCGCACCCGCGGGCCGGTCACCAGCTATCGTGCCGGCATGCTCGATCGCATCCGGGACAACCCCCACGTCGCCAAGGTGCTGGCCGGCGTGTTCGATTTCGACATCACCCGCCTCGATCCCGTCGAACCGGTGCGCCCGGCCTCGGGCGGCGATCTGCAGGCGATCGCCGGCGACGCCTCGGGCGGCACGTTCTTCGTCTGCGACGGCGGGCCCGTGCTCTACGCCGGTTCCGAAGGCACCGCCGGGATCATCGCCGCCGATGTCGAGTCCGCCGTCCGCCTGGTGGTCGGGGTGCCGACCTGGCAGGACGTCGTGGCGGACGCGCCCGACCTCGAAGCGATGCGGGCCTCCTTCGAATCGTCCTACGCCGAGCTGAAGGAAGACGAACCCGAGATCGACCGGATCCGCGCGGAGGTCATCGCCGAGCTGGACCTCGGCCCGGTCTCCCCCGAGGCGTTGCTGGCGTCGCTCAGCGCGTGCCTGACCGAACGCCGCTCCGTGCTGCTCAACGAAGACGGCGACGAGTTCGACCCCCTGTGACGGCGAAGGAGGCCTCCGGAACCGGTGGCCTCCTTCGTCACGTCAGGGGGGAACTCAGCCGTGCAGCGCGCTGCCGGCCTGCCAGGCGCTCCAGCTGATGGCCCAGTCGCCGTGGCCGTTGTTGATCGCCAGCTGCGGGCCGCCCGAGTTGGTGACCTCGACGACGTCACCGACGTTGAAGTTGTCGAAGAACCACTTGGCGTTCTCGGTGTTCATGTTGAGGCAGCCGTTGGAGACGTTGTCGCTGCCCTGCACGCCGACCGTCTTCAGGTTCTCGTGCAGGTACTCGCCGTCGTTCGAAATCCGGACGTTCCAGTTCTCCGGGGCCTTGTAGTAACCGGGGTCGCCCTCGCACACGCCGTAGGTACAGGAGTCCATGATCTTGCTGGCTTCCTTGCCCAGCACGGTGTGCGTGCCGTTGAAGGTCGGCGTCGGACCGCGCGGCGGGGTGTCGGCGGTCTTGCCCATGCTGGTCGGCGCGGTCTTCACCAGCTGGCCGTTGTGGTAGGCCTTGATCTGGTGGGTCTTGCCGTCCGCCTTGGCGATCCAGGAGTCGTGGATCTTGTAGGTCGCCGAGACGTCCGTGCCGCCGTACGCGCCGCCTCCGATCGGCGTGCCGAAGGTCGTGGTCTCGAGCTTCACGGTCGAGCCGGCCTTCCAGTAGTCCTTGGGCCGGTAGTGCACCTCGCGCTTGCCGACCCAGTACCAGCCGCCCTCCTGGGCGGGCGAGGACGTCACCTTGAGGGACTTCTCCACCGTGGCCTTGTCGGAGATGTCGTGGTCGAACTTCAGGCCGATGATCAGGCCGACCCCGAAATCGCCCGACGCCGCCTGGAACAGCGCCGGGCTGGCGACCGCGGCCGGCTTGAGGGTGCGCACCTCCCCGCGCTGCTCGCTCGTCGCGCCCGCCGGGTTCGCCGCGGTGACGACGGCCTGGTAGGTGGCCCCGTACCGGAGGCGGTCACTGCTGGTCCAGGTCGTCTTGTCCGGCGAGAGCTCGCCCTTGACGCCGTTGCCGGTCTGCGGGTTCGTCACCGCGACCGCCTGCAACGTGCCCCCGGACGCCTTGATGACGATCGGATCCTTCGGGCTCAGCTGATCGCCGCCTTCGGGGCCGAAGACCACCTTCGCGGCCGGCACCCCGGGTACGGTCGCCGTCCCGGTCGGTCCGGCTCCGGCCAGCCCGGCCGGCTGCGCGGCCCCCACGGTCTCGGACTGTCCACTACATGCAGCCAGCAGCAGGGCCACCAGCCCGACCCCGGCGATGCGGATCATTCTCACGATCATCAGACGTCCCACCCGGCCCGAAGTTGTGTAACGATCCGGTCTCTCACGGAGAGTGGGCGCAACTCGGCGCCACCTCGAGCTGGGCCGGTTCGACGGTGGACGCTGTGTAGTGCCCTGGTCACAGGCGCACACTCCGAGGCCGGGGAAGACACCCTTCTTCCCCGGGCACCCGGATGACCTTGAAAAGACTTCTCCAAGGTCGATTCGAAGTCGCCCGCAACGCTCGTTCGGTAGCATCTTTGCCATGTCGTCGCTCGCGCTCGCCACCCTCGTCGCGCAGTCGGCAGCGAAGGCAGTGGGCGGCATCGTCGTCCGTTCTTCGGCTCCTGCCTGGAAGGCCGCGGCCCAAAAGCTGCGCCCGGCGCCTTCGCCGGTTCGGAAGTCTTCGAACTGGAAACAGGTGAAACTCGCCAAAGCACAGGAAGACAGGATTTCGGCGTACCTCACCGGACGCCTGTGCATCGGCCTGCTCGAGATCTTCGCCTATCTCGAGATCACCGACGACACCGACGGAACGGAGGAAGAACGCGAGCGACTCGCGCAGATCTTCTCCACGGAGCTCGCCGAGAAGCTGGAGCTGCCGGATGAGCAGTCCGGCCGCATCGCCGCCGCGCTGTGGGCAGATCTGTGCGACTGCGTCCGGCTCCACGTCCAACAGCTCCGCGACGAGAATGCGTTCGGCGCCGACGACCTGGTGTACGCGACCAGCCTCCGCCAGGACGCTTCCACCCCGTCGGCGCTCTCCTCGGCGATCACCGAACGGTGGGCGCTTTCCCCGCAGCGCCGGCGGCTCGCCGCGGCGCGGGCCGCCATCCAGGCGGTACGGCACGCGATGCGCGCCCGCTACGCCAAGCTCGTGATGCCCCACTCGCGGGAAGACCACCAGGTACCGATCGAGCAGATCTACGTGCCCCGGTTCTTGACGCCGTGGCCGGAACTCCGCACGGGCGAACAGAAAATCGACAACACGCCCATCGCCGAAGACAAGCTGACCGACCGGCGGTTCGTCGTCGTCGGCCACCCGGGCGCGGGCAAGAGCACCTTCATCCGTCACCTGATCTACCGCATCGCGGGCGAGCAGAGCGAAACCCTGTCCGCGCCCATGATCGTGGAGCTCAAGGACCACCCGTCGCCGAGCGACTCCTACCTCGGCATCCTCGCGGAGAGCCTGCGGGTCGTCACCCAATCGGAATTGAGCGTCGACGCGCTCCGAGACGTGCTGCGGCTGGGACTCGCCGTCGTCGTTTTCGACGGGCTGGACGAGATCACCGACATCAACCTGCGGCGCTCCACCGTCACGGCCATCGAGATGTTCAGCCGGCGATACCCACTGGTCACCGTCGTGGTCACCGCGAGGGAAGAAGGATATTCGCGCGCCCGCCTGGACCCGACTTCGTTCCCCGTCTACTTCCTGCCGGACTTCACCGATGCGCAACTGCAACGCTACGTCGAGCGGTGGTTCGCGATCATCGCCGACCCACGAGCGTTCTCCGCGGAGCAGCGAGCCCGCAACTTCCTCGAAGACAGCACCCACGTCGGCGATCTGCGCACCAACCCGTTGATGCTCTCGCTGCTGTGCATGATCTATGAATACGAGGGGTACATCCCGGAGAACCGGCCGCAGGTTTACGAGGAGTGCGCCGAACTGCTGTTCGAGCGCTGGGACAGAGTCCGGCGCGTCCCCATATCGTTCAAGGCGAACACCCAGACCCGGTACCTCATCCAAGAGCTGGCCTACAATTTTCTCAACAACGCGGGCAAGGCGAGCGGGCTCACCGAAGGCCGGCTGAAGCAGAACATCAAGGACTACTTCCAGCGCAACGTGGTCGACGACGCCGAATCGGCGTCCAAACAAGCGCAGGACTTCCTCGACTTCTGCGCGGGCCGGGCCTGGCTCCTGGTCCAGACCGGAGTATCGGAACGAGGGGAAAGGCTCTTCGGCTTCACGCACCGAACATTCCTGGAGTACTTCTCCGCGTGCTTCATCGTCCGGCACTGCGACAGTGCCCGGGACTTGATAGGCATGATCCGGCCGATGATCCAGTTCGACTCCAGCGAAGTGGTTCCCCAGATCGCCATCCAGCAGTTCGACACCCGTCGCGCGAACGGCATCGACGACTGCCTGGAGCTGCTGGCCCTGGACAACTCGAGGCGCGTCCACCTCGAATTCGCGCTGCGCTGCCTGCGGTTCATGCGGCCGACCCCACGAGTGCTCGAACGGCTCTTCACCACCGGGATCGCCGGCTACGGACGCAGCCTCGAACCGCAGTTGCTCCTCCTCCTGCTGAACATCCCGCACGAGATCATCCCGATCGCACGGCGAACCTGCGTCCGGATACTCGGCGACGACCCGGCCTCCGACGCCGCCATCGGCGCAGCGGTGGTCGACGAACTGCTGCTCCAGGTCAGCAACGGACTGGTTCCCGCAGAACTGTTCAAGTCAGGAGAAGGAGCCCCGGAAACCCTTCGCTCATCGATAGCCGGCATACCGAGCCGGCTGGGGAACAGCCATCCGGAAGTGCTCGCCGGCCTGTGCCGCCGCCGGCTTGTCGGCGTCGACCGATACGTGGCGACCCTCGGGCCCCGAGCTCTGGTGTCGGTTGCGGCATCGATACACGACGACGAAAAACCCGGCCCGCTGGTGCATCGGCTGCGCAGGTACTTCGGCGCGGGCGAGCACGATCCGGAATTGTACGAGATGCTCGCCCACCTCGCGGACGCTCCGGAAGCGGTCGTACCCCTGTCGTGGTCGGTGGTGGCCGGGCTGGCCGAGATCAGCCGGCCCGGCGGGACGCTCGTTCCGGCCGGCGAACACGAGGCCGATCCGCCGCCGGCGCCGGCGAGCAAGCCGATGTTCGACGACAAAACCGTGCTCGCGGAACTCCTGGCCTCCGACGAACTCGACGAAGGGCAGTCCGGTGAAGTGCTCACCGAGCTCCAGCCACCCTTCGACACGACGATCGTCCGCGAACACTTTCCACCGCCTCCCGGTGCGCCGGCCTCCTCGAACGGCTTTTACCTGCTGTTCGTCGCCATTCTGCTGGCCGCGTTCGAACGTGACATCTGGCGCCCGGTCGAGTTGTCCTCGGTATGGCAACTGATCGGAGCTCGCCTGCCGTTGTTCGCCGACGCCTTCCTCGGTCATGCCCAACGCAACAAAACCACCGGCCAGCTGAAACTGACCCGCGACGACCTCGCGGCGTGCGTTCTCGAATTCGCACGCACGGCCAACGTCGGGCTGGCGTGGAACGCCTGGCTCATGAAGTGGGCAGCGAGAGAAGCGTCAGCACTGGGCAACATCTGACCTCCAGGGTCGCGTACGTGCCGCACTTCCGGACACGCCGGCTCCCGTCGCACTCGCCCAGACGCACTTCTCACCTGACTTGGCTCAAAGGCGACCTGGTCCTTGGGGCAGGCAGGCCAGGGCTGGGTGAAGACGTGCCCGTCGGGGATCTGCTCAGCCGGGTGCTCGTGGCGCCACCGCCTGGACCACGTACGGCACGTCGGGTATCCGCGCGCCGAGGAACCCGTCCCCGGCATCGGTCTCGAAGTACAAGGTGGACACATCGTGGAGAACCGGTGACGCCGGCCCCAGATCAGCGGTGCGGGCGCACGCCGCGGCCGACTTCCGCCGCCAGGACTCTTTCGCGAACGCGAGCCAAAGTCGGGTAAGGTGACGGAATGGTCATGCGGGTGGCGATTCCCGTGCTGCCGTGCCGAGATGTGCAGGCAGCGCGGTCGTACTTCACGGACGTGCTCGGATTCGACACCATCTTCACCTGGGAGACCCCACCTAGCTACGCGGCCGTGATCCGCGACACCGCCGAGTTCCACCTGTACGCCGAAAGCAGCGTCGGCCCGGCCAGGGTGACGGTTGTCGTCGACGACGTCGATTCCTGCCACGACGAGCTGCGCGCCCGCGGCGCCGACATCGTCGAGCCACTGGCCGACCGGCCCTACGGGATGCGCGACTTCAACGTACGGACACCCGATGGGCACTTGTTGATCTTTAGCCAGCCGCTTACCGAGTAGGGAACCGGCGCGCCGGCCGACCCGGAGATCCATTCCTTGACCTGCCGGAGGCAGACCCCTGGAACCGGCCGCTCAGTGCGCAGATTTTCGCCGTTCACACGACGAAACCGCAGCTCAACAGCCAGCACCCGACCCAAGATCAGCGATCTTGAGCCAAAGTCAGGACGCCGGCTCCCGTCGCACTCGCCCAGACGCACTTCTCAGCGGACCACCCGATACCGCAGGTGGGTCACGCCGCGGCCGTCGAGCCGCCGGAGGGGTTCCAGCTCCACGTGACCGAGCCCGGTCGGCTCGAACAGCCTCCGGCCACCGCCCAGCAGCACCGGGACCAGGTGCAGTTCGAGTTCGTCGAGCTGGCCTGCCGCCAGCAGGGCCTGGGCCGCCCCCGCGCCGTGGACCAGCACGGCTCGGTCCCCCGCCGCCTCCCGCGCCTCGATCGCGCAGGCGTCGACGTCCGTGTAGAACTTCGCGCTGCCGGGCGGTTCGTCGGCCGGGTCGATGTCGTGGGTGAGCACGTGGATCGGGACGCCGTCGTGGTGGTCGCCGGCCCAGCGCTTGGCCAGCTCGAACGTGCGGCGGCCGGAAATCACCGCGCCGGTCGCCGAGGCCTCGGCGTACACCTGGCCGTTGACGCCTTCGGACATCCGGTCGTCGAGCCAGTCGAACAGCCGCCCTCCGTCACGGCCGAGCTCCTGGCCCGGGCGGTCGTCCGGGCCGGCGATGTAGCCGTCGACCGAGATGGACATGTAGAGCCGCAGCGGGGTCCTCATCCGGGGTACCTCTTTCCGTGGCGATTGACGCGCTGAGCGCTTTCACCCGTGCGTCGATCGCGGAACCCCGAATTCGACGCCCGGCCCGGCTTTGTCTTCAGCCGCCATCGGCTCTCGCACGCGCCGGGGCCGGCAACGCCGACCGCTGCGAGGTGGTGGTGCGGACCGCACTTCCCCTGCGGCCGCACCACCACCCGGCACCCACTCTACCCCATCTTCGAACTCCTGTTCGAACGGGTCAGGAGATCGTCCACACCTGGCTCGAGGCGCTGCTCCCGGTGAGCTGGCTGACCTGCGCACCGCTCGCCGTCGAGGAGCCGGCCACGCCGATCGCGAGGCCGCTGTTGACGTTCTGGAGGAAGTACTGGCTGCCGGTGAGGCTGCCCACCAGGTCCGCGGTCCACTGCTGGCCGGCGCCGCCGGTGCAGGTCCACTGCTGCAGCTGGACCCCGCTCGCCCCCGACTGGTCCGGGACGTCGAGGCACAGCCCGCTGTTGACGTTGGCCACCGTGAAGACGTTGTCGGCGAGCTTCGTCAACCGCCACTGCTGGTTGGCGCCGCCGTGCGCGGGCCATTGGATGATCTTGCCGCCGGCGGTGGTCGAGGCGCCCGAAGCGTCCATCACCATCGAGCTGTTGGCGTTCTTCAGCACGTGCGTGGTCGCGCTGGGCAGCCCCGAATTCGCCGACCACGTCCCCGCCTCGGCGTCCAGGTTCCAGCTCGGGTACTGGCCAAGGTTGACCGTCGTGCCGCGGATCGTGAGCGGGAGCCAGATCAGCGGCGAGTTGCCCATGGCGTTGCCCGTCCAGCGGTCGCCGGCGTAGAGGTACGTGGTCGCCGAGGCGCCCTGGACCGTGATGATGTTCGCCGTCTGGCTGTTGTAGGTGTTGGTGCCCGGCGCCGCGAAGTTCCGGAACGCCGACCACGGCCCGGCGAGCGACGACGCGGTCGCGTACACGTTGTCGTTGGTGGCCCAGCCGGTCAGGTGGGACGCCAGCAGGTAGTACGTCCCGCCGACCTTGATCACGGCCGGGGACTCGTAGTTCGGCAACGTGGCCACCGCGCTCGCCACCGACAGGTAGTCCGCGGACAGCCGGTAGATGCGCAGGCTGCGGCCGGCGTTCTCGCTCATCAGGTACGCCGACCCGTCGGTGTCCTGGTACAGGCCGATGTCCCGGCTCTGGTTGCCCAGCGGCTGGAAGCTCCCCCGGTAGCTGTACGGACCGCAGGGCGTGGGGCTGGTCGCCACCCCCACCCGCTGCTCGGAGTAGCTCGTGTTGTCGATGTGCAGGTACATCACGTACATCCGCGTCGTGGCGTTGTAGAGGACCTTGGGCCGCTCCACGATGCGGTTCGGCCCGAGGTCACCGCCGGCCTGTTTGGCCAGCGCGATCCCCTGGTGGGTCCAGTTCGCCAGATCGGCCGACGTGTAGCAGGGGATGTCCTGGAAGGCGGTGTTGGCCGTGGTCTGGCCGGTCTTGTCCTCGCCGAACCCGTACCACGTGGTGCCGACCTGGACGATGCCCAGGCCGTGCAGCTGCAGTGCGCGGCCGGCGGTGTCGTAGCGCGTGGCGCCGAGGGTGAAGGTGTTCACCGCCGCGTGCGCCCGGGCCGCGGGCACCAGGATGCCCGCCACGACGGCGAGCACGACGACGAGCAGAGCGAGCGGCCGGTTCGCCCGTTCCCGCGGGACCGGGTGCGGTGAGCTGGACATCCTGGGTTCCTTTCCGCGTGGGTTCCGCCCGCGGCCGGCGGCCCACCCGGACCGTCGAACCGGTTCGCTAAAAGGGCGCCTCGGAATAGTAGGAATCCCGTCGAGGACAGGTCAATGATGTTGTGGTGCCGGGACCGAAACTTACATTGCCACCCACGCAGCCGATCGAATCGGTTCGACCAATTCGGAGGCAACACGAGAAGTCCCGCGAGACCGGCTTGTCAACGTCTTGACGCCGGCGACGACATCGTTCACAGTCCTCTGGTGCGTTCGGACGCACCGCCGGTCGACCAACTGCCCCCTCCTGCTCCGCCACTCCCCCGTGGCTCGCCCGGCGCCGAAGTGTTAGCGCTAACAACGATCTCTCGATGGTCCCCCTCAACGAAGAAGGGAACGATCCCATGCCGGTTGGATTCGCGCGTTCGGCGAGGTGGCGGTCTCGGCCCGTCCCGGCCGCCGCGGCAGTGGTGGCGGTCGCGGCCGGGTTGCTCACCGCGGCCCCCACTTCGGCCTCGGCCGCCACGGTGGACACCACCGCCTGGTACGTCCTGGTCAACCGCAACAGCGGCAAGGCTCTCGACGTCAGCGGCGCCGCCACCACCGACGGCGCCGGGCTCATCCAGTGGAGCCGCAGCAACGCCACCAACCAGCAGTTCCAGTTCGCCGACGCCGGCGGCGGCTACTACAAGCTGCGCGCGCGGCACTCCGGCAAGCTCGCCGACGTCCAGGGCGCCTCCACCGCCGACGGCGCCGCCGTGGTGCAGTGGACCGACAACGGCGGCGCCAACCAGCAGTTCAGCCTCACCGACACCGGCGGCGGCTACGTCCGGCTGGTCAACCGCAACAGCGGCAAATCCCTCGACGTCCAAGGCGCCTCGACCGCCGACGGCGCCGGCATCGTCCAGCAGAGCACCGCGGGCGGCAACGACCAGCAGTGGCAGCTCGTCCAGGTCGACGGCGGTGCCACCAGCGCCTGCACGCTGCCCTCGACCTACCGCTGGAGCTCGACCGGCCCGCTGGCCAACCCGAAGGCCGGCTGGGTGTCGCTCAAGGACTTCACGAACGTCGTCTCCAACGGCAAGCACGTCGTCTACGCCACGACGCACGACACCGGGTCGGCCTGGAAGTCCACGAGCTTCAGCCCCTTCACGAACTGGTCCGAAATGGCTTCCGCGAGCCAGAGCACGATGTCCTTCGGCGCCGTCGCGCCGACGCTGTTCTACTTCGCACCGAAGAACATCTGGGTGCTCGCCTACCAGTGGGGCTGGCCCGACACGTTCTCCTACCGCACCTCGAGCGACCCCACCAACCCCGGCAGCTGGTCCGCGCAGCAGACGCTGTTCACCGGCACCCTCCCCAGCGGGGCCCCGATCGACCAGACCCTGATCGGCGACGGCACGAACATGTACCTGTTCTTCGCCGACGACAACGGCGGCATCTACCGCGCCACCATGCCCATCGGGAACTTCCCGGGCAGCTTCGGCGCGAGCTACACGAAGATCATGAGCGACACCGCGGTCAACCTGTTCGAAGCGCCCGAGGTCTACAAGGTCAAGGACCAGAACCAGTACCTGATGATCGTCGAGGCGCGGGGGACGAACGAGCGCCGCTTCTTCCGCTCGTTCACCGCCACCAGCCTGAGCGGCACGTGGACCCCGCAGGCCGCCACCGAAAGCAACCCCTTCGCCGGCAAGGCCAACAGCGGCGCCACCTGGACCAACGACATCAGCCACGGCGACCTCGTCCGCACCAACCCCGACCAGACCAAGACCATCGACCCCTGCAACCTGCAGTTCCTCTACCAGGGCCGCGATCCCGCCTCCGACGGCACCGACTACGGCCTCCTGCCCTACAAGCCGGGTGTGCTGACGCTGCAGCGGTAGCGCCACGGGACGGGCTCGGCATCCGGCCGAGCCCGTCCCGCCAGCCGTCGGTTCCGGTGTAACAACGCCCGCGGCACGGCGACCTCCGGGGTGAACCGGCGTCCAGGAGGAGTGGGTGCGACGACAACCGACCAGCACGACCCTGTTCGCCGTTCCCGGCATCCTGCTCGGTCTCCTGGGCAACGTCGCGGCGGGACTGCTCCCGGTCCCGCCGTGGCTGCGCGGCTGGATCTGGGGCGGCGTCGCCGTGCTCGCCGTCCTGGTCCTGGTGGTCGAGACCCGGGACCGCCGCCGGGCCGACCGGGGCGACGGCGGCGGCTCCGCGACCGCCGCCGCGGTGCTCGCGGAGGCGGTCCGCGAGCAGTGGCGGGCCGAAGAGGTCCAGCGCCGGGTGCACGACCCGTTCCCGTTGCTCGTCACCTGGCGGCCGGCCCCGGCGGCGATGGTGGACCACCCGGACAACGTCACCCGCACGCTGCCCGGCGACCCGGCACCCGCGCTGACGCTGACCGGACGCATCGACCAGGTGGCCGCCTTCCACGCCGGGATCCCCTCGGGCCGGCTCGTGGTCTTCGGCCCTGCCGGCTCGGGCAAGACGATCCTCGCGATGCGCCTGGTGCTCGACCTGCTCGAACGACGGCACCGCGAAGAAGACCGGGTGCCGGTGATGTTCGCGCTCGGCCAGTGGGACCCCCGCACGCGGCCGTTGCGGACGTGGCTGGCCGAGCAGCTCGCGCAGAACCACCCCCGGCTCGCCCGGCAGGCGGCGGAACTCGTGCGGGCGGACCGGATCCTGCCGGTCCTCGACGGCTTCGACGAGATCGACGCGGCGCTGCGTGCCACCGCACTGCGCGAACTCAACGACACCACCACGCCGATGGTGCTCACCACTCGGCCCGACGAGTACTTCGAAGCCGTGGCGGCCGCGCCGCGGCCGGTCAGCTGGGCCGCCGGGATCGTGCTCGACGAGCTGACCGTGACCGACCTCGAGGGCTACCTGCCCCGGACCACCGCCGTCGCGGCCGGCTCCCGCACCGGCTGGGCCCCGGTGCTGGCCGGGCTGCGCGCCGATCCCGCCGCGGCCCCGGTGGCCGAAGCACTGAGGTCGCCGCTCATGGTGGCGCTCGCGCGGATCGTCTACAGCGACGACCGCGACCGTGATCCGGCGGAACTGCTCGACCCGGCGGCCTTCCCCCGCGTCGACGACGTCCGCCGTCACCTCTTCGCCGCGTTCCTGCCCGCCGTCTACACCCGGCAGCTGTACGGCCGGGGAGCCACGAAGCCGTCCGGCAAGCCGCGCTGGCGCCACCGGCGCGCGCAGCGCTACCTGGGCCACCTGGCCGCCTCCCTCGACGCCTCCGGGCGGCGGTACCTCGGCTGGTGGCACCTCGGGGCGACGGTGGCGGACGGCACCAGCCGCGCTCTGCTGGCGATCGCGTTCGGCGCGGTGTTCGGTCTCCTCAGCCGCGACGTGACGGTCTTCGTCTTCACCTCGCTGATCGGGCTGCTCATGAGCCGGTTCGACCTGGTGCGGCAGCTGCCGATGGACACCAGGGCCACCCCGCGCACCGCGCTGGCGAACCACCGGCGGGCGACGCTCGCCGGCGTCGCGGTGGCCGTGCTGGTGTACGCGCCGCTGGCGGGCGCGCTGGATGTGCTGATTTCGGACGATCCCTTCCTGCCGGGCGCGCTCGCCGGCGCCGTGCTGCCGGTCGCACTCGGGCTCGCGCTCACCCCGTGGGGGCGCTGGCTGGTGCTCGCCCGGCTATGGCTGCCGCTGACCGGCAGGCTGCCCTGGGCGGTGGTCGCTTTCCTCGACGACGCCTACCGCCGCGGCGTGCTGCGCCAGACCGGCGCCGTCTACGAGTTCCGGCACGCCCAGATCCAGGAGTTCCTCGTCGCGCGGCACCGCGCGGACCGGCACCGGCGCACGCTGCGCCGGACGGCGCGGTGGGCGGCGCTGGACCGCGCGACGGCGTTCGTGGACGTGCCGCTCGGCCGCGCGTTGCTGGTCGTGACCACCGCGACCGCGGGCGTCTGCTTCCTGCTCGAGCCGGAACGGTCCCTGGTCCTGCTGACCGAGCTGTTCGTGGTCGCGGTCCTGGTCTGGGCCTTCGGCCGTCCCGCGTTCACCGCGTGGCGGGCCAAGGCGCAGGACCACCTGCACGTGGTCGGCGACCTGGTGCCCGCCGCCATGGCCGAAGCCCTGCTGCTGCCGACGGCCCTGCTGCTGCCCCCGCTCCTGCTCAACATCTTCACCAGGCAGGACATCACCTTCGAGCGCCCTCGGATCCACGCGGCGACCGTGGTGGAGCTCGTCGTCCTGGTCGGGCTGCCGGTGCTGATGACGTGGCGGTGGCGGGCGGCGCGCGGGGTGTCCGTGCCGCTGCTGATCGTCCTGCTCGGCGCGCAGTACGAGGTCGACCCCGTCATCCCGGCGATCGCCCTCGGCTGCTGCACCGTGGCCGGCCTCGTCGCCGGCTGGTGGTCGGGCACGGCGCGGCTGCTCGGCAGCACGGCGCTGGCCACGTTCCACAGTGGACTGCCGGCCGTCGTCGTCCAGCTGGCCGCCCGGGTGCTGGGCACGAGCTCCGCGCTCGCGGCCGGCGACGGCCTCGCCGAGGTTCCGGACGCGTGGCTGGGCCCGGTCGCCATCGCGACGCCGGTCCTGGCCGTGGCGTTCGTCTTCCTGGCGCTGGCCCGGCACGACACCGTCGCCGCCGTGGCCGGCGTGACGTTGTTCGCCGGGCCGTCGATGCTTTCGCTGCTGCTGAGCGGCGGCGACTTCCCCTGGCCCGGACCGGCCCGGTGGTCCCCGTTCGTCCCCGCCGCGGTCGCCGTCCTGGCGCTGCTCGTCCTGCCCGCCGGCCGGTGGATCCGCCGGGTCCGCGCGGCGACGCTGCTGACGGTGGCCGGGATCGGCACCATGGCGGCGGCCACCGGGACGGTGTTCGTCCTGGACCTGCCCTGGCCGCAGGCCGTTGCGCTGATCGGCACCGGCGTCGGGCTGACCGGCGTCGGCGGCGTCCTGCTGCCGGGACCCCACGGACGGCTGCTCGCCGTGACCTGCTTGCTCGGCAGCGCGCTGCTCGTCCCGCCGCCACCGCCGGCCGGGACCGGCACCGGAACGGCCGTGCTCGGCGCCCTCGGCGCGCTCGCCGGAGCCGTCGCCCTGGTGACCCGGCACCGGCACCCGGTCGTCGTCGCGGCCGCGGCCTACCTGGCGCTTGCCGTGAGCACGGATCTCGTCGCCCGCTGGGCGGGCCGGCTGGGCGCCCTCGACGCGGACGCCGCTCCGGGCCGCCACCTGGTCGTCCTCGCGGTGCCGCTGCTCGTCGTCGGCGTTCCGGCCGTCGCGGTGGCGCTGCTGGGCCGCGGGCGGGCGATCGCCGCCGGTCAGGCCGCGGGCGGTGTCGTCGTCTTCGCCGGTCTCGTCGCCGTCGTCGCCGTGGATCTCGGCGAAGGGTGGCGGGTTTCCACGACGCTCATGCGGGTGCTGGACCCGAGCATCGTCCCGGAAGTCCTGCCGTTCCTGGGCGGGTGGGCCCCGGGGTGGGCGCTGCTGGCCGCGGCGGTGCTCGTCATGGCCCTGGCGCTCGCGGGCTCGGTGGGACGCCGCGACTGCCCTCCGGTCGCCGTCGTCACCGGCCTGGCCGTCGTGGTGTGCGTGACGATCGGGCTGCGCATGCTCGACACCACCGCGACCCGCCTGATCCACACCTGGACCGTCGTGCTCACCGGTGTCCTGGGCGCGGCCACCGCCGCGACCGCCGCGGTCCTGGTGCGCCGGTCCGTCCGGCGGCCGGTTGAGCAGGCAAGCGGCCTGCGGTGACGGACGTGGAGACCGCGGCAGGATACGGCGGCCGGATAAGCGACCGCTTACAATGGGCACGACCGGGCCGGCCGTCGTGGCCGCGTGGGCGAGCGGGGAGGAGCACCGGATGACGGTGTCGCTGTCGGCCGAACTCTGGCCGGACGTGCAACCGGAGACCGCCCGGCGGCTCATGCTGGCCGGCGTCGAGGCCTTCGCCCAGCGCGGCTACCACGCCACCACCACGCGGGACATCGCCGGCGCCGCGGGGATGTCGCCCGCCGCGCTCTACGTGCACTTCCCCTCGAAGGCCGCGCTGCTGTTCGCCATCAGCCGGTACGGCCACGAACAGACGCTCGCGCTGGTCGAGAACGTCGTCGCCAAGGAGTCGGACCCGGTCGAACGGATCCGGTTGATCGTCGAGGACTTCGTGGCCTGGCACGCGCGGCGCCACACCGTCGCGCGGGTCGTCCAGTACGAACTGCAGGCGCTGCCCGAGCAGGAGTTCGAGGTGGTCGCCGCGCTGCGGCGCCGGATCGAGCGGATCGTCCGCGAGGTCATCGCCGCGGGCGCCGAAGCCGGCGTGTTCACGGTGTCCGATCCGCACGTCGCCGCCCGGGCCGTGCTTTCGCTCGGGGTCGACGTCGCCCGCTGGTACAGCGAGCGCGCCCGCCAGACGCCGGCCGCGCTCGGCAAGGAGTACGGCGGGCTCGTGCTCCGCATGCTCGGCGTGTCCGCCGGGTAGCGGCCACTTACCGACCGCTTTCTCTGCCACGGTGACCCTCGTGCACACCGTCCTCGACGCGCGGGCCCTCAACCGCGCCACCCTCGCCCGGCAGCTGCTGCTCGAGCGCGCCGGCCTGCCCGTGCTCGACGCCGTCACCCACCTCGGCGGCCTGCAGGCGCAGGAGCCGCAGGAACCGTTCACCGGGCTGTGGTCGCGGTTGCGCGGGTTCGAGCCGGCCGCACTGGACGCCCTGCTGACCGGACGGCAGGTGGTCCGGACCCACCTCATGCGCCGCACGGTCCACCTGCTCGCTTCAGACGACGTCCTCGCCTGGCGGAGCCGGTTCGACACCATGCTGCGGCAGCGGGTGGTCGGCGTCTACCGCCGCGAACTGGCGGGCGTCGACTTCGCCGAACTGGCCGCGGCGGGCCGGGCCGTGCTGGCCGACGGCGAGCCCCGCTCGATGGGCGAGCTCGCGCGGGCGGTCGCCGACCGGTGGCCCGCGCCGGGCCCGCGGCCGCTCGGGGAGCTGCTGATCGCCGCGCTGATCCCGTCGGTGCAGCTGCCGCCGCGCGGGCTGTGGCGCACCAAGGCGGGCGTGCGGAACCTCCCGCTGGCCGGGTGGCTCGGCCGCGACGCCGATCCGCTCGACCCCGGCGACGGCGTCGGGCGGACCCTGGTCCGGCGCTACCTGGCGGCGTTCGGCCCGGCGGCGACGGCGGACCTGCGCGCGTGGTCCGGGCTGGCCGGGCTGCCGGCCGCGGTGAAGGCGGTGCGCGAGGAGCTGGTGGCCTTCCGCGACGAGCGGGGCCGCGAGCTGCTCGACCTGCCCGGCGCCCCGCGTCCCGACCCGGACACCCCGGCCCCGGTCCGGTTCCTGCCGGCGTTCGACAACGCCATCCTCGGCTACGACGATCGCACCCGCATCATCGACGACGCCCACCGCGGGCTGTCGGTGGCGGGTGAGCGGGTGGTGCTGGCCGACGGCCGCGTCTCGGCAACGTGGACGACGGAGGCCGGCGCCGTCGTCGTCCGGCCGCTGCGGCCGTTGACGAGCGCGGAACGCGAGGAGGTCGCGGCCGAGGCGGGCCGCCTGGCCGGGTTCTTGAGCGACGGCGAAAGCGACCGGGTGCGGCTGGAACCGAACCCGAGCTAACCCACCGCCCTGGCGAACCGTTCCGCCACCTCGCGCAGCCGGTCCACCAGCCCCGGCGGCGCCTCCTCGACCACGAAGTCGTACCCGAGCTGCGCCAGGTGGTAGGGCACCGCGTCCAGGTTGGCCGCCCCGGTCCGCAGCCGGCAGCTCCGCTCGTCGATCTCCTCCACCACCGCCGTCGTCGGCGGGATGCGCCGGGTCAGCGCCGCCGCGGGCGCGGCCACCCGCACGACCAGCCGGTGCGGGTACACCTCCGTCGAAATCTGGCGGGAGACGTATTCCGCCAGGTCCGGCGCCGGGGGCTCGCGCGGCGGGAAGCGGAAGCCGGGCGACGGCACGCGAGCGACCCGGTCCACCCGGAAGGTGCGCCAGTCCGCGCGGTCGAGGTCGAAGGCGACCAGGTACCAGCGCCGTCCCGTGTGGACCAGCCGCAGCGGCTCCACCGACCGCTGCGTCACGGCACCGGACCGGTCGCCGTAGCCGAAGCGCAGGCGCTCGTGGTCGCGGCAGGCCGCCGCGATCACGGTCAGCACCGCGGCGTCCACCGTCGGGCCGGCTCCGGGCAGCGACACCGTCGCCGCCTGCAGCGCACCGACCCGCGGCCGCAGCCGGGCGGGCAGCACCTGTTCCAGCTTCGCCAGCGCCCGCACCGACGTCTCCTCGATGCCGCTGACCGTGCCGCTCGCCGCCGTGCGGAGGCCGACCGCGACCGCGACGGCTTCGTCGTCGTCCAGCAGCAGCGGGGGCAGCGCCGCGCCCGCGCCCAGCCGGTAGCCGCCCGCCACCCCCGGCGTCGCGTGCACCGGGTAGCCGAGGGACCGCAGCCGTTCGACGTCGCGGCGGATCGTGCGGACGTCGACCTCCAGGCGGGCCGCGAGGTCGGCACCCGGCCAGTCCCGGCGCGCCTGCAGCAGCGAGAGCAGCTTGAGCAGCCGTTCCGAAGTGCCGTACATGGCCCGAAGTGTGCCAGACATCGCGGACAGTTCCTGTCCGTGATCCGCCGGAAGGTGCACTCCCGCCGCCAAACACTTGCCAGGCACCGCCCCGGGCGGAAAGAGTGACGCATGCCGATCGATCCGCACACCCTGCTCGCCGTCGCCCGCGAAGAAGCCGAGCTGGGCAAGGCCGAAGGGGGCGTGCCGATCGGGGCGGCGCTGTTCGACTCCGCGGGCACGCTACTGGGCCGCGGGCACAACCGGCGCGTGCAGGACGGCGACCCGTCGATGCACGCCGAGACCGCGGCGTTCCGCAACGCCGGCCGCCGCCCGCACTACCGCGACACGATCATGGTGACCACGCTCTCGCCGTGCTGGTACTGCTCCGGGCTCGTCCGTCAGTTCGGTATCGGGCACGTCGTCATCGGTGAGGCCGAGACGTTCCACGGCGGTCACGACTGGCTCGCCGGGCTCGGGGTGGAGATCACCCTGCTCGACGATCCCGGCTGCACCGCGCTGATGACGGAGTTCATCGCCGCGCGTCCGGACCTGTGGTTCGAGGACATCGGGGTCGAAAAGTCCGAATAGGACAGTGTGCACGAAGACCAGCAAGCCAGCGCTTACAGGAGCCGGGATGCCGTCATCCGTTCCGCTCGTGGACCTTTCGCCGTGGTTCGCGGGCACGTCCGAGGGCCGGGCCGAAGTGGCGGGCCGGATCGACCAGGCGCTGCGGGAGTCCGGGTTCCTGCTGGTGACCGGGCACGGTGTCCCGGACGACCTGCGGCACCGGACGCGCGAGCTGGCGCGGGAGTTCTTCGCGCTGCCCGAGGACGTCAAGCAGCGCTACGCCGTCACGGTCGGTGGCCGCGGCTGGCTGCCGCCGGGGGTCGAGGCCAACGGCTACGCCGAGGGCACCGAGACCCCGCCGGACCTCAAGGAGTCCTACTCGGCGGGCGCGGACACCCGGACCGGCGTCGCCGAGGTGGACGGGTTCTGGTTCCAGCCGAACGTCTGGCCGCACGAGGTGCCCGGGCTGGGCGAGGTCGCCACCGAGTACATGCGCCGGATGCGGGCGCTGGCCGACCACCTGCTGGAGATCTTCGCCGCGGCGCTCGGCCTCGCCCAGAGCCACTTCACCCGCCACACCGGGCACCCCACGTACACGTTCAACATCAACTGGTACCCGCCGATGACCCGCGTCGGCACCCCGGCGCCGGACCAGTACCGGATCGGCCCGCACACCGACTTCGGCACGGTCACGGTGCTCGACCGCCAGGCCGGCGTCGGCGGCCTGCAGGTCTGCACGGCCGACGGCGAGTGGGAGGACGCGCCGTTCCACCCGGAGGCGTTCACGGTGAACATCGGCGACCTGATGGCCCGCTGGACGGGTGACCGCTGGCGCTCGACGCGCCACCGCGTCCTCCCGCCGGCCGCGACGGCGCCGGACGAGGACCTCGTGTCGTTGATCTTCTTCTACGAGACCGACCACGACGCCCGGATCACGTCGCTGGCGCCGCCGCTGGGCACCCGGACCTACCCCGAGGTGATCGCGTCGCAGTACCTGAAGGAGAAGCTGGACGCGATCACGATGAGCTGACACCCGTCCCGGTCACGGCTCCGGTTCGGCGCAGACCGTCCGGTTGCGGCCCGCCGCCTTCGCCCGCAGCAGCGCCTGTTCCGCGGCCGGCAGCGCCTTGCCCAGCAGGCCGTCCGCACAGCCCGCCACGCCGATCGACACCGTCACCCCGACGAACTGGGGACCGTCGCCCGAGGCCTTGAGCGCCACCAGCGTCGAGGCGATCCGCAGGCGGATGCGCTCGGCGATCGCCATCGCGTCGAAGGGGCCGGTGCCGGGCAGCAGCACCGCGAACTCCTCGCCGCCCGAGCGGCCCACGAGATCGGCGGCGCGGACCTCGTCGCGCAGGGTGCCGGCGACCGCGCGCAGGACGGCGTCGCCGATGCGGACGCCGTAGCGGTCGTTGAGCAGGCGGAAGTGGTCGAGGTCGAGCAGCAGGACGGCGGCGCCGTGACCGTGGCCGGCGAGGCGGTCGAGCCGGGCCTCGGCCGCGGCGCGCCAGGACGCGGCGGTCAGCACGCCGGTGCCGGGATCGAGGGTGACGTGGTCGCGGCGGCCGGCGGCCAGACCGCCGCGGTGCAGCACGACCGTGGCGCCGGCCAGCACCGGGACGAGCAGCGGCGCGGCGACCGCGGCCCACGCGAGGGGGAGGCCGAAGGCGGTCATCGCGGCGTCGAAGGCATACGCCGGCGCGGCCTCACGGGGGCGGCGCGGCCCGTCGGCGCCGGTCACGAGCGCGGCGTTCACCGCGAGGAACACCAGCCCGGCGGCGGTGAGCAGGAGGACGGTCCGGGTGCCGAGGACCTCGCCGAGCGGCCGGACGCCGGTCGCGGTGAGGAAGGCGCCCGCGACGAGGCCGGCCAGCGCCGTCGCCGCGGCGCCGAACACCTGCCGGTGAACGGGTCTTCTGCGGACCCGGAACCACTGGTGCAGCGCGGAGAGCACGACCAGTGCGACGGCGAGAGCGGGCCGGAGCACGAGCACCCCGGCGAAGACCCACGGCGTGTCGACACCGGGGCCGAGGAGGGTGTCCTCGCGGTGGCGCTCGACGGGCCGCGCGAGCTCCGCCGACGCGAGCATCCCGGCCGCGAGCAGCGCGAACGGCGTCAGCATCGCGGCGAGCGGCGGGAAGCGGAGCGCGGCGAGCACGACCGCGGCGAGGGCGAGGGCGTCGACCCCGACGAGGTACCAGACCTGCCCGCGGCGCGGCAGCCGCCACAGCGCCCACTGCCGCAGGGACCAGCGCCGCAGGAGGAGGGCGGGCAGCACCCGGCCCGGGCGGCGTTCCCCGCCGGCGGCGACCGTGGAATCCCCCACCATTTCGGCAAAGTAGCCGGAATACGGGCCGGTGTCGATCCGCCTTCAGGGGAATTCGACACCGGCGGCGTGGGTCATTTTCCGACCGACGGAGGGTTGACACGCAACATTGGTCTAGTCCACTGTGTGGTGGCACACAGCACTCCTCCCGGGTTGATCCCGCCGCCTCAAACCGGAGGTGCTCCACCCTGCTCGCTCGGAGGACCCCCATGAAATCAGTGCGCCGTCTCCTCACGCTCGCGGCCGCGGCTTCGGCCGCGCTGGCGACGACGGTCGGGCTCGCCCCGCAGGCCATGGCCGCGGTCGACCCGGTGCTCGCCTCCCCGTACCTGTACCAGTGGGGCGGCCAGACCAGCCCGAGCGCGGCGATGTCCGCGACCGGCGTGAAAGCGTTTACCCTCGCCTTCGTCCTGTCCGACGGGACCTGCAACCCCAAGTGGGACGGCAGCCGGTCGCTGACCGGCTCCGACAAGACCATGATCCAGAACATCCGCAACGCGGGCGGGGACGTGATCCCGTCCTTCGGCGGCTGGTCCGGCACGAAACTGGGCTCCAAGTGCACGTCGGCCTCCGCGCTGGCGGGTGCCTACCAGAAGGTGATCGACGCCTACGGCCTCAAGGCGATCGACCTTGACATCGAAAACACCGACGAGTTCCAGAACAACACGGTGCAGGACCGCATCCTCAACGCGGTCAAGCTGACCAAGCAGAAGAACCCCAGCCTGAAGGTCGTCATCACCATCGGCACCACCACGACCGGCCCCGACTCGTGGGGCAAGCGCCTGATCAACCAGGCCAAGGCGATCGGCGCCCCGGTCGACGTCTGGTCGGTCATGCCGTTCGACTTCTCCAGCGGCGGTGACATGGCCGCCATGACGAAGTCCGCGGTCGACGGGCTGAAGAACCAGCTCAAGACCACGTTCGGCTGGACCGACGACACCGCCTACCGGCACAGCGGGCTCTCCTCGATGAACGGCAAGACCGACAACGCGGGCGAGACGGTCACGGTCGCGAACTTCAATTCCATCCGCAGCTACGCGACGAGCCACCACCTGGCCCGCTTCACGTTCTGGGCCACCAACCGCGACTGCAGCGGCGGCGGCGAGTGCAGCGGGATCTCGCAGGACAAGTACGCCTTCACCAAGATCGTCGCCGGCTACACCGGCTGACCCCTCGAACCCGTAGTGGGGCTGTCGGGGGCCCTCTCACCGGCATCGGGGTCGGTGAGGGGGCCTTCGCGGGTCAGCGCTGCGGCCCGCCGGTGTAGGGCCCGCAGTAGTACGGGTAGCACTGGTTCCACCCGGGGTTCCAGCTCGGCGGCGGCGCGCTCGTCGTCGTGGACGACGGCGGCGGCGGCAGGTCGATAGTCACCGTCGGGGTCGGCGTCGGCGTCCGGCGCGCGTGCATCACCACCGGGGACGGCGTGGTCGTCTCGGTCGGGACGGCCGGCGCGGTCGGCAACGGGACGGCGGTGGCCGGCTGCAGCTGCGGGAACTGCCGGTCGCCGGGAACGGAGTCCGGCCTCGTCCCCAGCACGACCACCAAGCCGCCCAGCACCACGATGACCGCCGACGCCAGCGCCATCCGCGCCACCCCGCGGGGTCCGGGTTCGGGCTCGACGCCCCGGCGCGCCGCCAGTTCGGCGGCCCGCGACCCCGGCTTGCGCGGGCGCGCCCCGGTCTGCCTGAGCAGTTCGTCGACCGTGACCCGGTCCCGTCGCCTGCGCGCGCTGCGCGTCATGCACGACCTCCACCCGAAACCCCCGCCGCCGCGCTCACCCGCGGCGGCCTGATCCGGGTGGATAGTAGAAAACCGTTGCGGCAGTTGTAAACGCGCTGATCGCAGCGGTGTCGTTACCGTTTCGAGACATCCGGATCGCGCTCCCGGCCGTAGCCGTCAACGAGCCGCCAACCGCCGCCGCAGACCGGCCACGCGACGGGTCACCGGGGTGAACTCCGGGAGCTTCAGCACCGCCAGCAACCCGAACGGCACGGCCATCCCGAGCAGCCCCTGGACCGGCAGCTTCACCCACGCCCCGGGGATCACCCCGAGCGACGCCGGCACCGCGTGCCCGGCGAGCACCGCCGCCGCCACGCCCAGCGCGCTCACCGAGAGGGTGATCAGGCCGACCCGCAGCGACCGCTTGCTGCGCAGGTGGCCGAGCCGCACCCACAGCCACACCTGGCCCAGGACGGCCCCGACCACGAACCCGGCGCCGTTGACGAGCATGACGCCGTAGACGACGTGCTCGCCGTCGAGCAGCCCGCGGCACAGCAGCAGGAGCGGGATCTTCACCGCGGTCATCACGAGCATGATCAGCGTCGGCGTGCGGGCGTCCTTCATCGCGTAGAACACCCGCAGCTGCAGCATGACCAGCGCGAAGGGCAGCAGCCCGACCGCGGAAACGGCCAGGGTCTGGCCGAGCCGCTCGGCGTCGTCGAGGGTCCCGCGGCCCCAGGTGAAGATCGCGATGCCGATCGGCGTGCCGACCACCGCCAGCACCGCCGAGATGGGCACGAACAGCACGGTGGACATGCGGGAGGCGAGCGAAAGGTCGCCGACGAGCGAAACCGTGTCGCCGTCCGCGGCGGCGCGGCTCATCCGCGGCATCAGCGCGGTCAGCAGGGAAACACCGAGGATGCCGTACGGCAGCTGGAAGAGCAGGGACGCGTAGCTGTAGGCGGTGACGCCGCCGCTGTTGCCGCCGGTCAGCACCCGGGTGGTGATGACGAACCCGACGTGGCTGACCACGACGTAGCCGAGGATCCACGCGGCGAGCCCGCCGAACTCCTTGATCCGCGGGTCGAAGCCCCAGCGCCAGCGGAACCGGAACCCGGTGCGCAGCAACGCCGGGATGAGCACCACCGCCTGCGCGACGATGCCGAGCGTGGTGCCGAGGCCGAGCACGAGCAGCTTGGGGTCGCTCATCCGCACCGGGTCGAGGGTCAGCTCCCCCGGCACGACGGCGAACACGACGAGCGTGCCGGTGACGACGACGTTGTTCAGCACCGGCGCCCAGGCCGGCGGGCCGAACACGTTCTGCGCGTTGAGGATGGCCGAGAGCAGGGCGAACAGGCCGTAGAAGAGGATCTGCGGGAGCAGCAGGTACGCCAGCGCGGTGGTCAATCCCGGGTTCGCGGTCGGGGACGATTTGTCGACGTAGAGCGCGGTGAACAGCGGGGCGATCGCCACCGCGACGGCCGTGCCGACGACGAGCAGCACGAGCGCCATCGTGATCAGCCGCTGCGTGTAGGCGCGGCCGCCGTCGGGATCGTCGTGCGAGCGGACCAGCAGCGGCACCACGACGCTGGCCAGGACACCGCCGAAGAGCAGCTCGAAGACGATGTTGGGCAGCGTGTTGGCGACGGTGAAGGAGTCGTTGACGACCCCGGCCCCGACCACGGCGGCGAGCAGCAGCTTCGCGACGAACCCGGTGACCCGGCTGACCGCCGAGGCGACCGCCATCCGCCCGCTGGAACGGGCCAGCGACGAGCCGGCACCCTCCCCGCGGCCGGCGCTGACCGGCGACGCGGGCGGCCGCGCGACGATCTGGCCGGCGAACTCGTCGTAGGCGCGCCGGGAGACGTCCGGGTCACGGGTCGGCCAGTGCGGGCCCCGCAGCTCGCTCGGGAGGAAGACCGTCGCCTCGTCGTCCACCGGTGGTGGGTGCTCCGCCATGGGGACAAGCCTGCCAGGTCAGGCGCACGGACGGGAGACCGAACACCTGTTCGAGAGCAGGACGCTCCGTGACACTCAGGCGGCGACGGTGATCGCCAGCGCGGCCCGCCCGGCCTCGGTCAGCTCGGCGGGCACGCGCCCGGTGCCGCCGTCGACCGCGGGCCGCAGGTAGCCACCGTGGGCGAGGGCGTGCGCGGTGATCTGATCGCAGCAGGCGAATCCGTCGATGAAGAGGTCGGGCTCGCAGCTGCACGACATCTGCGCACGACCCGCGGCCACCGCCTTCAGCATCGCCATGGCGCGGTGGGTGAGCTCGACTCCTGAACCGGACACCGGTCTGCCTTCCTCGTTCGTCGCTACAACGGGTTATTCGCCCGTTGGGCCGATTGTGTTACTTACGGCACTATGACGTTTGGGGTGCGGGTCGGGTTCCGTTGGGTTTCTTCCGCGGTGGTCGCCTGGCGGGAGGTGGTCGCCTGCCCGGAAGGAGACTGGCGAGTCTGCCGGAGTTGGTGGAAGGAGACTGGCTGGTCTGCCGGGGTTCACAAGGTTGTCCTCGCCGGACGGGCAGGCTCTGGGATGACCTCGGGTGCGTTGCCGGCTCGCGGTTTGCGGGTGGGCCGCGGTGAGGTCATCCCGTCGCCTGATTGAGGCCTATCACTTTGAGCCAGGCCCGCAAGCTTGGGCTGTTGGCTCGCCCTGGGTGGTGGGTTGCGGGCCTGGCTCAAAGTGATTTCGTGGCCTCAGGCGACGGGATGACCTCGCCGCTCCTTTGTCTGGTTGGTCAGCTCAGGCGCAGCTCGAGTGTGTGGGCCCACTCTCGGACGATCTGGCGCCTTCGGCGGGTGTCGTCCGTCAGGAGGTTGGCCAAGCCCAGGCCGCGGGCCAGGTCCAGCGTGGCCTGGACCAGCTCTCGTACCCCCGGCTTCGACTCGTCCACTCCCAGGAGTTCCACCGTTACCCGGTGGGCCTCGCGGCCTACCCGGGCCTCCAAGGGCACCAACACGTCCCGCAGTGCCTCGTCGGTCGCCGCCACCGACCACAGTTGCAGTGCCGCGCGGAACAGGGGGCCCGTGTACAGGTTCAGCACCATCTCCACGACGCGCTCGATGCGGGATGCCCCGGTCGGCAGGCCGGCCGCCTGGGCCCGGAGCTCGTCGATCTGGGCCTCGCCGAGCAGGTCGACCGCCGCCACCACGAGGTCCTCCCGGGCCGGGAAGTGGTGCTGGGCCGCGCCGCGGGAGACGCCCGCGCGTTCGGCGATCCCGGCCACCGTCACGCCGTGCCAGCCGCGCTCGCCGAAACTGTCGAGGGCGGCCTCGACCAGGCGCCGCCGCGTCGTGCGGCTGCGTTCCTGCTGGGGTTCGCGGATGCCGGTCAAGCCGGCTCCACCCAGAAGTCGAGCTGGAGGTCCTCCTCGGCGCCGCCGACGCGGTACTTGGCGAAGTCCGTCACGCCGGCGGCACGCAGCACCTCGTCGTCCAGGAAGAAGTTCCCGGTCACCTCGCGGCTCGGCTTGGTGAGGATCGCGTGGGCGGCGTCGGCCATGATCTCCGGTGTCCGGCTGCGGGAAGCCAGCTCCGCGCCGACGACGTTGCGGATCGCCGCGGTGTCGATCGTCGTGCGCGGCCACAGGGAGTTGGCCGCGATGCCGTCCTTCTTGAGCTCGGCCGCCAGACCCACGGTCACCAGGCTCATCGAGTACTTGGCGATGCTGTAGGCGAGGTGGCCTGCGGTGAACCACTTCTCGTCGAGGCTGATCGGCGGTGACAGCGTCAGGATGTGCGGGTTCATCGACCGGCGCAGGTGCGGGATGGCCAGTTTGGACAGCAGGAACGTGCCGCGCGCGTTGATGTCCTGCATCAGGTCGTAGCGCTTCATGCTGACCTGCTCGGTCGGCGTCAGGTCGATCGCGCTCGCGTTGTTCACCACGATGTCGATGCCGCCGAACCGCTCGACGGTCTTCGCCACCGCGGCCGCCACGCCGTCGTCGTCGCGGACGTCGCCGACGATCGGCAGTGCGTGACCGCCCGCCTGCTCGATCGCCTCCGCCGCCGTGTGGATCGTGCCCGGCAGCTTCGGGTGCGGCTCGGCCGTCTTGGCCAGGAGGGCGATGTTCGCGCCGTCGGCCGCCGCACGCAAGGCGATCGCCTCGCCGATGCCACGGCTGCCGCCGGACATCAGGATCGTCTTTCCCGCCAATGTGGACAAAGCGACCCTCCTAGTAGGACTTCGGGAGGCCGAGGCTGTGCTGGCCGACGAAGTTGAGCACCATCTCGCGGCTCACCGGCGCGATCCGGCCGAGCCGCACCGCCGTGACCAGCGTGCCGAGGCCGTATTCGGTGGCCAGGCCGTTGCCGCCGTGGGTCTGGACGGCCTGGTCGGTCGCGCGGATGGCGACCTCCGCGGCCGCGTACTTCGCCATGTTCGCCGACTCCCCCGCGCCGAAGTCGTCGCCGGAGTCGTAGAGCGACGCCGCCTTCTGCGTCATCAGCTTCGCGAGCTCCAGCTCGATCTTGATCTCGGCCAGCGGGTGCGCGAGGCCCTGGTGGGTGCCGATCGGGGCACCCCAGACCTGCCGCTCGTTGGCGTAGCCGACGGCCTTGGCCAGTGCGTACCGGGCGATGCCCAGGGAGAACGACGCGCCCATGATGCGTTCCGGGTTGAGGCCCGCGAACAGCTGCGCGATCGCCGCGTCCTCCTCGCCGACCAGCGCTTCGGCGGGCAGGTGGACGTCGTCGAGGAACAGCGAGAACTGGTTCTCCGGCGCGACGATGTCCATCGGGATCTTCGTGTACTCGAAGCCGGGGGTGCCGGTCGGCAGGATGAACAGCGCGGGCTTGAGCTTGCCGGTCTTCGCATCCTCGGTGCGGCCGACGACGAGCACCGCGTCGGCCTCGTCGACCCCGGAGATGTAGACCTTGCGTCCACTGAGGACCCAGCCGCCGGCGTCCCGCCGCGCGGTCGTGGTGATCCGGTGCGAGTTCGACCCGGCGTCCGGCTCGGTGATCGCGAAGACCATCCGCTTGGTGCCGTCGGCGATGCCGGGCAGCCACTGCTTCTTCTGCTCTTCGGTGCCGAAGCGGGAGATCACCGTGCCGCAGATCGCCGGTGAGACGACCATGAGCAGCAACGGCGAGCCCGCGGCGGCGAGCTCTTCGAGCACCGCGGCGAGGTCGGCGATGCCCGCGCCCCCGCCGCCGTACTCCTCGGGGATGTTGACGCCCAGGTAGCCGAGGCGCCCGGCCTCGTCCCACAGTTCGTGCGTCTTCTCGTCGGCACGGGCCTTGCGGGCGTAGTACTCGTGCCCGTACTTGGCGCCGAGGTCGGCGACGGCCTTGCGAAGCGCGATCCGCTCCTCCGGCTCGATGAAGTTCATGGCGTTCATGCGTTGTCTCCCACCACGGTGTCCGATTGCGCGTCTCCGACGACGGCGAGGATCGTGCCCACTTCGACCTGCTGTCCGACCGTCACCGGCAGCTCCGCGACCACGCCGTCGGCGGGCGCGGCGATCCGGTGTTCCATCTTCATCGCCTCGAGCCACAGCAACGGGTCGCCCGCCTTGACCGGGTCGCCGGCCCGCACGGCGAGCCGGACGACCGTGCCCGGCATCGGCGCGACCAGCGATCCCGCCGCGAGGGCGGCGTCCGGGTCGGCGAACCGCGGCTCGGCCTTGAGCGCCACCGAACCGAGCGTGGAGTCCACATAGGACACGTCGTCGTGGCGGGCGACGTCGAAGGCGCGCCGCACCCCGTTCACCTCGAGCACGACCCGCCCCGGCTCGGCCGTGACGAGGTCGGCTTCGAAGCCTTCGGCTTCCAAGCCGTCGCGGGTCAGCGAGTAGACCACCTCGTACTCGCGGCCGGCCACCGTGAAGACCTTGCGCTGCCCGGCCGAGCGGACGTTGCGCCAGCCGCTGGGCAGCCTGCCCTGCGTGGTGGCTCGCGCCCGGTTGCCCGCCGCGTCCGCCAACGCGGCGGCGAGCGCGGACAGCCGCTCGGTGCCGGGCGTGGCCAGCGGCGCGGCGAGGGTGTCGAGGCCGTGGCGGTCGAAGAACGCCGTGTCGGTCTCCCCCGCCAGGAAGGCGTCGTGGCGCAGGATGTTCACCAGCAGGTCGCGGTTGGTGACGACGCCGTGGATCTTCGTCGCGGCCAGGGCCTTCGCGAGCCGCCGGGCCGCTTCGGCGCGGGTCGGCGCCCAGGTGATCACCTTGGCGAGCATCGGGTCGTAGTGGACGCCCACCACCGAGCCGCTCTCGAAGCCGGAGTCGAGCCGCAGCCCGGGCCCGTGCGTGAACGACCGGTCCACCTCGGGCACCTCGAACGCGTGGAGCGTGCCGCTCTGCGGCTGCCACCCGGCCGCCGGGTCTTCGGCGTAGAGCCGGACCTCGATGGAGTGGCCGACGGTCGGGGGCGGATCGGCGGGCAGGCGCTCGCCCTCGGCGATCCGCAGCTGCAGCGCGACCAGGTCCAAGCCGGTGACGTTCTCGGTGACCGGGTGCTCGACCTGCAGCCGGGTGTTCATCTCCAGGAAGTAGAACCGGCCGTCCGGCCCGGCGAGGAACTCGACCGTACCCGCGCCGACGTAGTCGATCGCCTTGGCCGCCTTGCGCGCGGCTTCGAACAGCTCCTCGCGCATGCCCGCGTCGACGAACGGCGACGGCGCCTCCTCGACGACCTTCTGGTGGCGGCGCTGGATGGAGCACTCCCGCTCCCCCACCGCCCACACCGTGCCGTGGGTGTCGGCCAGGACCTGAACCTCGATGTGGCGCCCGGTCTCCAGGTACCGCTCGCAGAACACGGTCGGGTCGCCGAACGCCGACCCGGCCTCGGCACTCGCGCCTTCGACCGCCTCGGCCAGCTCGTCGAGCGAGCGGACCACGCGCATGCCGCGGCCACCACCACCGGCGGAGGCCTTGACCAGCAACGGCAGGTCGGCTTCGGTCACCGAGGCCGGGTCCAGTTCGGACAGCACCGGGACGCCCGCGGCGGCCATCAGCCGTTTGGACTCCACTTTGGAGCCCATGGTCTCGATGGCCTCCGGCGGCGGGCCGACCCAGGTGAGCCCCGCGTCGAGGACGGCTCGCGCGAAGGCGGCGTTTTCGGACAGGAAACCGTACCCCGGGTGGACGGCGTCGGCGCCGGTCTCGGCCGCCGCCTTGACCAGCAGTTCGGCCCGCAGGTACGTCTCGGCCGGTGCGTTGCCGGGCAGCCGGACGGCCGCGTCGGCTTCGAGGGCGTGCGGCGCGGCGGCATCGGCGTCGGAGAACACCGCGACCGTGCCGATCCCGGCGTCGCGGCAGGTGCGGAAGACGCGGCGGGTGATCTCGCCGCGGTTGGCGACCAGCAGGTTCTGGATCATCGCTCGCTCACATCCGGAAGACGCCGAAGCCCTCGGCGCCCTTCACTGGTCCATTGTGGATCGCGGACAGGCTCAGGCCGAGCACGGTGCGGGTGTCGCGCGGGTCGATGATGCCGTCGTCGTAGAGCATGCCGGAGAGGAACATCGGCATCGACTCGGCCTCGATCTGGCCTTCCACCATCGCGCGCATGGCCTTGTCGTGCTCCTCGTTGTACTCCTGGCCGCGGCTTTCGGCGGCCGCGCGGGCCACGATGGACAGCACGCCGGCCAGCTGGGCCGGGCCCATCACCGCGGACTTCGCGCTCGGCCACGCGAACAGGAACCGGGGGTCGTAGGCGCGGCCGCACATGCCGTAGTGGCCGGCGCCGTAGGACGCTCCCATGAGGACGGACAGGTGCGGCACCTTCGAGTTCGACACCGCGTTGATCATCATCGCGCCGTGCTTGATAATCCCGCTCTGCTCGTACTCCTTGCCGACCATGTAGCCGGTCGTGTTGTGCAGGAACACCAGCGGGGTGTGGATCTGGTTGGCCAGCTGGATGAACTGCGCGGCCTTCTGCGACTCCTCGCCGAACAGCACGCCCTGGGCGTTGGCGAGCACGCCGACCGGGTAGCCGTGGATGCTCGCCCAGCCCGTGACCAGCGAAGACCCGTACAGCGGCTTGAACTCGTCGAAGTCGGAGCCGTCGACGACGCGGGCGATCACCTCGCGCGGGTCGAAGGGGACCTTGAGGTCGGTCGGCACGATCCCGAGCAGGTCCTCGGCGTCGTACAACGGCTCGGCGTAGTCCGGCTTCGGCGACGGCCCCTGCTTGGTCCAGTTCAGCCGCTTGACGATGTTCCGGCCGAGGCGGATCGCGTCGGCCTCGTCGACGGCCAGGTAGTCGGCCAGACCCGAGGTACGGGCGTGCATCTCGGCGCCGCCGAGCGACTCGTCGTCGGACTCCTCGCCGGTGGCCATCTTGACCAGTGGCGGCCCCCCGAGGAACACCTTGGCGCGTTCCTTGACCATCACGACGTAGTCCGACATGCCCGGCAGGTACGCGCCACCGGCGGTGGAGTTGCCGAAGACCAGCGCGATCGTCGGGCAGCCCGCGGCCGAGGCCCGCGTGAGGTCCCGGAAGATCCGGCCGCCGGGGATGAAGATCTCCTTCTGCGTCGGCAGGTCCGCGCCACCGGACTCGACGAGGTTGATCGACGGCAGCCGGTTCTGCGCGGCGATGTCCGCGGCCCGGAAGCTCTTCTTGGTCGTCCAGGGGTTGCTCGCGCCGCCCTTGACCGTCGGGTCGCTGGCCGAGATCAGGCATTCGACGCCTTCGACCACGCCGATCCCGGTCACCAGGCTGGCCCCGACGCGGTAGTCGGTGCCCCACGCGGCCAGCGGCGACAGCTCCAGGAACGGCGAGTCCTCGTCGAGCAGCAGCTCGATCCGTTCGCGCGCCAGGAGCTTGCCGCGCTTGCGGTGCCGCTCGACGTACTTCTCGCCGCCGCCGGCCACCGCCTTGGCGTGCTCGGCGTCGATCTCGGCGAGCTTCTCCAGCATCGCCTCGCGGTTCGCGCCGAACTCGGCGGCCCGCGTGTCCACTGTGGACCTCAAAGCAGTCACGAGGTGTATCCCAATCGCTTCGCGGCCAGGCCGGTGAGGATCTCGGTGGTGCCGCCGCCGATGCCGAGGATCCGGACGTCGCGGTAGTGCCGCTCCACTTCGGACTCGCGCATGTAGCCGAGCCCGCCGTGCAGCTGGACGGCCTCGTTGACCACCCACTCGGCGGCCTCGACGGCGGTGTTCTTGGCGAAACAGGCTTCGGCGATGACCTCCTCGCCCGAGACGTGCCGGATCGCGGCCTGCCGGGTGTAGGTGCGGGCGACGTCGACCTTCCGCGCCATTTCGGTGAGCTTGTGCTGGACGACCTGCCGCGAGATGAGCGGACGGCCGAACGTCTCGCGCAGCCGGCACCAGTCCAGCGTCAGGTCCAGGGCCCGCTGGGCGTGCGCGTACGCCTGCACGGCCAGCGACAGCCGTTCGGTGACGAACTGGGTGGCCACCTGCGCGAACCCGCTGTTCTCGGCACCGACCAGGTTCTCCACCGGCACCCGGACGTCCACGTAGGACAGCTCGGCGGTGTCGGAGCAGAGCCAGCCCATCTTCTCGAGCTTGCGGCTCACCGTGAAGCCCGGCGTGCCGCGTTCGACGACGATCAGGGAGAGCCCGTGGGCGCCGTCGCCGCCGGTGCGCACCACCGTCGTCACGAAGTCGGCGCGGCAGCCGGAGGTGATGAACGTCTTCGCGCCGTTGACGACGTACTCGTCGCCCTCGCGGACCGCGGTGGTCCGGATCCCGGCGACGTCGGACCCGCCGTCCGGCTCGGTGACCGCCAGCGAACCGATCTTGGCGCCTTCTAGGGTGGGCCGCACCCAGCGTTCGATCTGCACCGGGTCGCCCGCTTCGGCGATGTGCGGGACGGCGATGCCGCAGGTGAACAGCGACGCGAACAGGCCGCCGGAGCCGCCCGCGTAGTGCAGTTCCTCGGCGACGACCAGCGCGTCGAGGTAGTTGCCGTCGCCGCCGCCGATCTCCTCGGGGAAGGCCACCCCGAGCAGGCCGAGGTCCCCGGCCTTCCGGTGCAGCTCGCGCGGCAGCTCGCCGGCCCGCTCCCAGTCGTCGAGGTGCGGCAGGACCTCCTGCTCGACGAACCGGCGGACGGTCTTGCGCAGCTCGGCGCGTTCGGGCGTCCGGAAGGGGTCGGTCACCGCAGGGCCTCCGGGACGTCGATCTCGCGCGACCGCAGCCACTCGCCGAGGGCCTTGGCCTGCGGGTCGAACCGCACTTGCGACGCGACTCCCTCGCCGAGGATGCCTTCGACGACGAAGTTCATCGCCCGCAGGTTGGGCAGCAGGTAGCGGGTCACCGGCAGGTCCGCGGTCTCGGGCAGCAGGCGCCGGAACTCGGCGACGGTCAGCCGGTGCACCAGCCACCGCCAGGCTCCTTCGGAGCGCACCCACACGCCGACGTTGGCGTTGCCGCCCTTGTCGCCGCTGCGGGCCCCGGCGATCGTGCCCAGCGGCACCCGCCGCACCGGCCCGTGGTCGAGCGGCTCGGGCAGCGCCGGTTCATCCACATCGGACAAGTCCAGGGTGGACGCTGAAGGCGCTATGTCGACACGCATGCCGTCCGGCAGCACGGCGACGTGCGGCACCTTCTTCGCGTCCACGTAGGCCGCGGTGTAGACGCCGTACGGCGAGGCGTCCGACGGCGGTGCGGTGACGTGGAACCCGGGGTAGCTGGCCAGCGCGAGTTCGACGGCCGCACCGGTGAACGCCCGCCCGGCGACCTTCGGGTCGGCGTCCTTGACGGCGACGTGCAGCAGCGCGCTCGCGGTCTGCTCGGTGTCGGCGTCGGCGTGGTCGGTGCGGGCGAGGGTCCACCGGACGTCGGCGGGTGGCCGGTCCTTCATGGACGCTTCGAGCTGTTCCCGGACCAGCGCGGCTTTCGCCTCGATGTCGAGTCCGGTGAGGACGAACGTGGTCTCGTTGCGGAACCCGCCGAGGGTGTTCAGCGCGACCTTCAGCGTCGGCGGCGGCGCTTCCCCGCGCACACCGGCGATGCGGACGCGGTCGGGCCCGTCCTGGCTCAGGGACAGCGTGTCGAACCGGGTGGTGACGTCCGGGCCGGCATAGCGGGGGCCGGTGATCTCGTAGAGCAGCTGGGCCGTGACGGTGCCGACGTTCACCACGCCGCCGGTGCCCGGGTGCTTGGTGATGACGCTGGAGCCGTCGGCCTCGATCTCGGCGATCGGGAAGCCGGGCATCCCGAGGCTGTGCTCGGTGAAGAAGGCGTAGTTGCCGCCGGTGGCCTGGGCACCGCACTCGATGACGTGCCCGGCGGCGACCGCGCCGGCCAGGGCGTCGAAGTCGTCGCGGGCCCAGCCGTGGTGCGCGGCGGCCGGGCCGACGACGACGGAGGCGTCGGTGACCCGGCCGGTGACGACGACGTCGGCGCCCGCGTTCAGGCATTCGGCGATGCCCCAGGCACCGAGGTAGGCGTTGGCGGTCAGCGGTTTCCCGAGGTCCAGCTCGTCGGCGCGGGCCACCAGGTCGTCGCCTTCGACGTGCGCGATCTTGACGTCGAGACCCAGCCGGTCCGCCAGCTCCCGCAGCGCGTCCGCGAGCCCGGCGGGGTTGAGCCCACCGGCGTTGGCGACGATCTTGACACCCTTTTCCCGCGCCAGCCCGAGGTTCTCCTCCAGCTGGCGGAGGAAGGTCTTGGCGTAGCCGCGGGTGGCGTCCTTCATCCGGTCGCGGCCGAGGATGAGCATGGTCAGCTCGGCGAGGTAGTCGCCGGTGAGGACGTCGAGGGGGCCGCCGGTGAGCATCTCGCGGACGGCGGAGAAGCGGTCGCCGTAGAAGCCCGAGGCGTTGCCGATCCGGTACGGCTGGGTCACGGCCGGCTCCGCGGGGACGTGTGCGTCGCCGGGCCGAACTGCCCCGGCTTCCGGCCGCTCCCCGGCGGGCCGGCGAAGGCCTGCGCGATGCCGAGCCATTCCTCGACGTCGGCGCCGTTGGCGACCAGATCGGTGTCCGCGAGGTGCCGCCGCTGGGTGACGGCGAGGCAGAAGTCCAGCGCGCTGCCGGTCAGCTTCTGCTCGGCGTCCTCGGGCCCGAACACCCAGGTCGAGCCGTCCGGCGCGGTGAGCTCGACGCGGAACTCCTCGACCGGCGGCGCGAGCGAGTGGAGCTTGTAGGCGAAGTCGCGGGTCCGGGTGCCGAAGCGGGCGATGTGCCACAGCCGCGCGGTCGGCTCGCGGGTCAGGCCGAGCGCGTCGAAGACGTCCTGCCCGTGGGCCCAGGTTTCCATCATCCGCGCGGTCGCCATCGAGGCGGCGCTCATCGGCGGCCCGTACCAGGGCAGCTTCTGCCCGTCCGGGACGGCGGCGAGGGCTTCGGCCAGCAGTGCGCGGCCTTCGCGCCAGTCTTCGAGGATTTCCCGCGGTGGCCGCTGCGCGCCCGCCTCCGCGCCGTCGTCGACGTACGTCTCGCCGGTCTTGAGGAGCTCTTCGACCTCGGCCTGCCAGTTCTCCGGGTGCGCCGCGGCGATCAGGGCCTTCCGGTCGGTCCAGGCCAGGTGCGCGATCTGGTGCGCGATGGTCCACCCTTCGGCGGGGGTCGCGCGCGCCCAGTCGGCCGCGGGCAGTCCCGCCACCGCGTCGTCGATCGTCCGTGTCTCCGCGTCGAGATCCCCGAGGATCACGCCGAGGTCCGCCATCGCCCGCCTCCTTGCGTCCTGGGCCAGCGTGGCACCGGGGCCGGGAAAAATCAAGCACGCCTGATTGTTTCGCCGGCGACGCTGGGGTCCCACTATTGACATCTTGCCAGTAGTGCTCGCCTGCCCTAGCTTCGACGCATGGCCGACTACGCCGAGATCACCTACGCCGTCGCGGACCGGGTTGCCACGGTGACCCTCGACCGGCCCGAGGCGCGCAACGGCTACACGATCCGGATGGCCGACGAGCTCCAGGCCGCCATGGACCGCGCCGATCGCGACGAGGACGTCCGGGTGGTCGTGCTGACCGGCGCGGGCAAGGACTTCTGCGTCGGGGCGGACCTGTCACAGGGCGGGTTCGACTTCGACCCGTCGACCGGCCCGGACGCCGCGTGGCAGGAGCCCGCCGGCCGGTGCTCGAAGCGGATCTTCACCATGAACAAGCCCGTGATCGCCGCCCTGCACGGGGCCGCTGTCGGCGGCGGGCTCACCATCACGCTCTCGTGCGACTACCGGCTCGCGTCGGAGGACTCCCGGTTCGGCTTCGTGTTCACCCGCCGCGGCATCTACCCCGAAGGCGCGTCGGCGTGGTTCCTCCCCCGGCTCGTCGGCATGGGTACCGCGCTCGACTGGATGATCAGCGGCCGCGTGTTCGACGCGGCCGAGGCCCTCGAGAAGGGCTTGGTGCACCGGGTTTTCCCCACCGGGACCGTGGTAGACGAAGCGCAGGAACTCGCGCGGGAGATCGTCGAGAAGACCGCCCCGGTGTCGGTCGCCGTCACCCGCCAGCTGCTCTACCGGATGGCGAGCGCGGACTCGCCGTTCCCGGTGCACGAACTCGATTCGAAGCTGATCGGCGGCCTCGGCGCGAACCCGGACGCCGTCGAGGGCGTCCTGTCGTTCCTGCAGAAACGGCCGCCGTCGTTCGGCATGCGCGTCGAGAAGGACCTGCCCGACTACCTGCCCTGGCTGGAGAAATGACCTCGTACCCGCCGCAGCCCTGGAACCTGGTCGCCGACGCCCACCTGTCGATCTGGCGGGTCCCCGCGCGCGACGTGCACCCGGGCGCGCTGTCCGTCGCCGGGTACACCTGCGTCTTCACCGCCTGGATCGCCTACCGCGAGCCCGGGCAGCTCAGCTACCACGAGCTGCTCGCCGCCGTCCCGGTGCGCGGGCGGCGGACCACCTGCACGATCACGCAGATCTGGGTCGACTCCGAAGTGTCGCTGAAGGGCGGCCGCGAACTCTGGGCCATCCCGAAGGACCTCGCCGCCCTCCAGTTCACCGACCGCACCTACACCGCGGCCACCGGCGACGACTGGATCGCCACCGCGGCCTTCACGCCGAGGCCGGGCTCGCCGCTCGCCCTCCCCAGCCGGTTCGACGTCCTCCAGGACCGCGACGGCACCCCCGTGCGCACCCCGGTCCGGGCGAAGATCCGGCCCGGGCTCGCGGCGGCCGACTGGACGGTCAACGCCCGCGGCCCGCTCGGCTACCTGGCCGGCCGGCGGCCGTTCCTGAGCCTCGCCCTGCCCGCAGGCGAGCTGCGGTTCGGGGCTTGAGCAGCACCTCTGGGTGATCACGTAACCCGGCAGGGTGAGCCCCCGACACGCCATCCCTTGGGTCCCGCGCGGGACCTGACCCCTACATGTAGTCTCTCAACACCGGCAGCCCCCAGCGACGGGGAGACCGCTGCGGAGGGTCGCCGGGCAGCTTTCAAGAAACCGCAGCGCACGGCCTCGTGAGGTCGTGTGGCGATCGAACGCGCCCGAAAACTTGGAGACACGCATGTCAGTCGATACCGGTCAGCGGCCCTCGGCCGCCGACACACCCACCGCGATCCGGGTCATCCGGCGGGACGGCAGCGTGTCGCCGTTCGACGCCGGCAAGATCTCGGTCGCGCTGACCAAGGCGTTCCTCGCGGTCGAGGGCGGCGACGCCGCCGCGTCCTCCCGCGTGCACCACGTCGTGGCCGAGCTGACCCAGCAGGTCGAGACCACCCTGCTGCGCCACACCGGTCCCGAGACCGCCCTGCACATCGAGCAGATCCAGGACATCGTCGAGCTCGCCCTGATGCGCGGCGAGCACCACAAGGTCGCCCGCGCCTACGTCCTCTACCGCGAGGAGCGCGCGAAGGCCCGCGAGGCCGCCAAGCCGGCCGCGACCGAGGTCGCGCTGAACGTCAAGGGCACCGACGGCGTCCTGCGCCCGCTCGACTGGGCCCGCGTTTCCCACGTCGTGGGCGAGGCCGTCAGCGGCCTGGACGACGTCACCGCCGAACCGGTGCTGGCCGAGACCAAGCGCAACCTCTACGACGGCATCAGCGCCGACGAGCTCGCCCTGGCCCAGATCATGGCCGCCCGCGTGCTGGTCGAGCAGGAGCCGAACTACTCCTACGTCTCCGCCCGGCTGCTGCTGGACAAGCTGCGCGGCGAGGCGCTGAGCTACCTCGCGCAGAAGCCGCGTCAGGCCAGCCAGGACGAGATGGCGACCGAGTACCCCGCGTACTTCCGCGCCTACCTGCGCCGCGCGATCGAGCTGGAGCTGGTCGACGGCGAGCTGCAGCGCTTCGACCTGGACAAGATCACCGCCGCGATCCGCCCCGAGCGCGACCTCGACTTCGGGTTCCTCGGCCTGCAGACGCTGTACGACCGGTACTTCCAGCACCACGACGGCACCCGCTTCGAGCTGCCGCAGGCGTTCTTCATGCGCGTCGCCATGGGTCTGGCCATCCGCGAGGACGACCGCGAAGCCCGCGCCATCGAGTTCTACGAACTGCTGTCGAGCTTCCACTTCATGGCGTCCACGCCGACGCTGTTCAACTCGGGCACCACGCGCCCGCAGCTGTCGTCCTGCTTCCTGACCACGGTGGACGACGACCTGGACTCCATCTTCCAGGCGTACAAGAACAACGCGCTGCTGGCGAAGTACTCCGGCGGCCTCGGCAACGACTGGACCCCGGTCCGCGGCCTCGGCGCGCACATCAAGGGCACCAACGGCCAGTCGCAGGGTGTCGTGCCGTTCCTCAAGATCGCCAACGACACCGCCGTCGCGGTCAACCAGGGCGGCAAGCGCAAGGGCGCGGCGTGCGCGTACCTCGAGACGTGGCACGTGGACATCGAGGAGTTCCTCGACCTGCGCAAGAACACCGGTGACGACCGCCGCCGCACCCACGACATGAACACCGCGAACTGGGTGCCGGACGAATTCCTCCGCCGGGTCGAGGCCGACGCGCAGTGGACGCTGTTCTCGCCGAACGAGACGCCGGACCTGCACGACCTCTACGGCAACGAGTTCTCGCAGCGCTACCGCGAGTACGAGGCCGCCGCCGACCGCGGCGAGATCAAGGTGTTCCGGCGCGTCCGCGCGGTCGACCTGTGGCGCCGGATGCTGACCATGCTGTTCGAGACCGGCCACCCGTGGATCACCTTCAAGGACCCGTGCAACCTGCGCTCGCCGCAGCAGCACGTCGGCGTCGTGCACTCGTCCAACCTGTGCACCGAGATCACGCTGAACACCAACAGCGAAGAGGTCGCGGTCTGCAACCTCGGCTCGGTGAACCTGCTCAAGCACGTCACGCCCGAGGGCCTGGACACGAAGCGCCTCGAGAAGACCGTGCGCACCGCCGTCCGCATGCTGGACAACGTGATCGACATCAACTTCTACACGATCCCGGAGGCGCGCCGCTCCAACCTGCGCCACCGCCCGGTCGGGCTGGGGCTGATGGGCTTCCAGGACGCGCTGTTCGAGCTGGGCCTGCCGCTGTCGTCGGAAGCCGCCGTGCAGTTCGCCGACACGAGCATGGAGCACATCTCCTACTACGCGATCTCGGCGTCGACCGACCTCGCCGAGGAGCGCGGCCAGTACCAGTCGTTCGAGGGCTCGCTGTGGAGCAAGGGCATCCTGCCGATCGACTCGATGCAGCTGCTCATCGACGCCCGCCAGGGTGACAACCTCGACGTCGACCTTTCGACCACCTTGGACTGGGCGCCGCTGCGCGAGCGCGTCAAGACCGTCGGCATGCGCAACTCCAACGTCATGGCGATCGCGCCGACCGCGACGATCTCCAACATCTGCGGCGTCGGCCAGTCGATCGAGCCGCTGTTCCAGAACCTGTACGTCAAGTCGAACATGTCCGGCGACTTCACCGTGGTGAACCCGCACCTGGTCCGCTCGCTCAAGGCGCGCGGGCTGTGGGACGAGGTCATGGTCAGCGACCTCAAGTACTTCGACGGCAGCCTCGGCCAGATCGACCGCGTGCCGGACGACCTGAAGGCGCTGTACGCGACGGCGTTCGAGATCGAGTCGAAGTGGCTGGTGGACGCGGGTTCGCGGCGCCAGAAGTGGATCGACCAGGCGCAGTCGCTGAACCTGTACATCGCGGCGCCGAGCGGCCGCAAGCTCGACCAGCTGTACCGCTACGCGTGGCACAAGGGCCTCAAGACCACGTACTACCTGCGCGCGCAGTCCGCGACGCACGTGGAGAAGAGCACCCTGCGCGGCACCGACGGCAAGCTGAACGCCGTCTCGGCCACCCCGGCCCCGGCCCCGGCCGCGGCCGCCCCGGCTCCGGCGCCCGTGCCGACGCCTGTTCCCGCGCCGTCGCCCAAGCCCGAGCCGGACGTCGACTTCGTGGCCACCGAAGGCGCCGCCTGCCGCATCGACGACCCCGACTGCGAAGCCTGCCAGTAAAGGAATCCCTGCAGAAATGACCAACGTGGAGACGACGGACGCGACCGGCCTCGGGGAGATCGAGGTCGGCGCCGCCCGGATCAACGTCGACGACAAGCGCATGATCAACGCGCGCGCCGACGTCAACCAGCTGCTGCCCATGAAGTACAAGTGGGCGTGGGAGAAGTACCTGGCCGGCTGCAACAACCACTGGATGCCGACCGAGGTCGCCATGCAGGCCGACATCGCGCTGTGGAAGTCCCCGGACGGCCTCACCGAGGACGAGCGGCAGATGCTCAAGCGCAACCTCGGCTTCTTCGCGACCGCGGAGTCGCTGGTGGCCAACAACATCGTGCTCGCGGTGTACCGGCAGATCACCAACCCCGAGTGCCGCCAGTACCTGCTGCGCCAGGCGTTCGAGGAGGCCGTGCACACGCACACCTTCCAGTACATCTGCGAAAGCCTCGGCCTGGTCGAGGGCGAGCTGTTCAACATGTACCGCGAGGTCCCGTCCATTTCGGACAAGGACGCGTGGGCGCTGAAGTACACGCAGAACCTGGAGAACCCGGACTTCGAGACCGGCACGCCGGAGGCCGACCAGGCGTTCCTGCGTGACCTCGTCGCGTTCTACGTGATCTTCGAGGGCATGTGGTTCTACACCGGCTTCGCGCAGATCCTGTCGCTGGGCCGCCGGAACAAGATGGTCGGCATCGCCGAGCAGTACCAGTACATCCTGCGCGACGAGTCGATCCACCTGAACTTCGGCATCGACTGCATCAACCAGATCAAGATCGAAAACCCGCACCTGTGGACCGAAGAGTTCCAGGCCGAGGTGCGCGGGATGCTGCAGGAGGCGTGCGAGCTCGAGGTCGCGTACGCGCGTGACACGATGCCGCGCGGCATGCTCGGGCTGTCGGCGCAGCTGTGCGAGCAGTACATGCACTTCATCACCGACCGCCGCGCGCAGCAGATCGGCCTCCAGCCGATCTTCGGCGAGACCGAGAACCCGTTCCCGTGGATGTCCGAGGCGATGGACCTGAAGAAGGAGAAGAACTTCTTCGAGACCCGCGTGATCGAGTACCAGTCGGGCGGCGCGCTCGACTGGGACTGAGTCCCGCCCACCGGTTCGGCCACGCCCTGGGTTCGCCCGGGGCGTGGCCGAACCCGTGTCGCCCCTGAGCCCGCTGCCGCCGTCCGGCGCACCGGGACGACGGCGACCCGGCGCCAGGGCCTCGCTTCCTCCGTCCGGCCCGGCACCTTTGCCCGGATGGCTGCCCGTTCGGTCCCTTCTACCCGGCCGGCGGCGGGGCACGATGGACCGGTGCGCCGGGACCAAGCCGAAGCGGAGACCGGCGAACCGGCCGGCTCCGGGCCCGCCCGGGCCCGGACCGCCGATCCGGCGGGTCCGGTGCCGGTGACCGGTCCCGACCGGTCCGGACGTCCCCGCGTGCCCAGCAGTCCTCGCGCGATCCTCGCCCTGCAGAGCGCGGCCGGCCAGAGCGCCGTGGCCAAGCTGCTCCGGCCCGTCGCGCCCGGCGGCGGGGAGCACGTCAGCGTGCAGCGGCAGGAAGAACCGGCGCCGGCACCGGCACCCGGCCAGGGCGGGGTGGCCACCGCGGCCCCGGCCGCCCCTCCGCCACCGGCCGCCCCTCCCCCGGGTCCCGCCGCGCCAACCGCCCCGCAGGCCGCCGTCACCACGACCGAGCCGCCGGGGCCGGTCCCGGCACCGGAGACGGGTGCGGCACCGCAGGCCGCCACCGGGAACGGCGAGCTCGACGGCCGGGTCGCCGCCCGGCGGATCGCCGTCGGCGACGCGGCGGCCGCCCGGCAGGCGCAGGTCCGCACGGCCGCGGCGGCGGCAGGCCAGGTGATCCGGGCCGCGGCCCGGACGGAGCAGGACTCGGTGCTGGGCACCCTGGACGCCGCGCTGGATCGCGTCCGCACCGGGTTCGCCAGTGCCCGGGACGGGATCAACGCCCAGCGCCGGACCAAGCTCGCCGAGGTGGGCGACGCCGCCCGCGAGAAGAACACCGCCCTGGACGCCGCGGTCGACCGGCACAAGGCGGCCTTGCTCAAGGCCGCGGGCACCCGCGCGCAGGCGGCCCGGAAGTTCGGCGAGGACGAGGCCGCCCGCGCGATCCGGGAATGCGGGACGCGCGCGGGCCGGGCCCGCGCCGTCGGCGAGCAGAAGGCCCAGCAGTACCAGCCGGCCGAACGGGGACCCCGGATCGCGGCCGAAGCCCGCGAGATGGCCGGGGAAACGGCCGCGAAGATCGAGGAAGCCGGGCGTGAGGTCGCCGGTGCGGTCCGCAAGGACGGCAACGACCTCGCCGAGAAGTTCCTCCGCGAGGGCCGGGACAACGCCGAGAAGTTCGAGGAGGCCCGCCGGGCCGGGCACAAGAAGATCGAGGCGGAGCGGCGCACCGCGACCGACGGGATCGGCAAGTCCGCCGACGACGCCATCGACGGCCTGCGCCGGTCGGCCGACCGGCTGACCGAGGCCCTCACCCGCCAACGCGCCGAACTCGGGCCGGCGCTGCGGCAGCTCGGCGAGGCCGGCGCGACCGGGATGCGGACGCAGGGGGAGAACGCGGCCGGCCAGATCGACGCGCAGACCGCCGAGGCGAACGCCACGATGGACACCTTCTCCACGCAGGTGGCCGGCGCGCTGCGGGGCGCACCGGCGAGCGCGGCCGCGCAGGTCGTCGCCGAGGCCGACACCCAGCTGGCGGCCGGCCTCGGCGAGTTCGACAGCGCGCAGCAGGCGCAGGTTTCCCAGGCCGGGCAGGCGTTCGGCACCGGGGCGACGGACACCGCGGGCCGGATCTCCGCCGGCACCGCCCAGGTCGCCCAGCCCGTCGAGCAGGCGGCGGCCGACTTCGAAACCCGGGCCGCGGACACCATGGGCCAGACCAACGACACCATCGGCAAGGCCGCCAAGGACGCGACGGACGGGATCGCCGCCGCGGTCGCCGACACCGACCGCGAGCTCGGCAAGGCCGTCACCGACGCCGACGCGGGCTGGGGCAGGCAGCTCGACGAAGGCCGCGCCCAGGCCGCGAAGAAGGTCGACGACACCTTGGCGGCGCAGGAAAAGGCGGTCACCGGCCTCGGGGCGCAGATCGACAAGCGGGCCCACGAGATCCAGGACGAGAGCTGGCTCAGCCGGGCGGCCCACTTCCTCGGCGGCGTCCTGGTCGGCTTCCTGCAGGAACTGGGTGACTTCGTCAAGGTCCTCGCGTGGATCGCGCTGGTCGTCGTCGCGGTGATCGTGGTGGCGGCCCTGGTCATCCTGGCGATCGGCGGGATCGCGCTGCTGCTCGAGGCGATCGCCGCGGTGGCCGCGTTCCTCGCCGCGGCGGCCGGGGTGATCAAGGTGATCCTGGTCGTGCTCGCCGTCGTCGGCGTGATCGTCCTGGTCGCCATGGCCGCCTGGCGGATCTACCAGGCGTGGGTGCGCGACGACCTGTCCGACTACGAGCGGGGGAAGCTGGTCGGCCGCTCGGTGTTCGACATCCTGTCGATCCTCATCCCCGGCCGGGTGCTGAAGTTCCTCGGCGAGGCCCGGTGGCTGCGCGCCCTGGTCGAGTCGGCGGGCGGCGGCACCCGGTTCGTGATGCTGCTGATCTGGGCGCGCGGCGACCTCGTCGCGGTGCGCGCGATCGTCGCGGAGATCGGCACGATCGAGGAGATCATGCTGATCGTCCGCCGGACGGCGAACATCACCGAATTCCTCGAGCTGCGCACGCTGGTCGGCGAGACACCGCGGCTGATCCGCCTGCTGCGGCTCGCGCCGAACGTGGCGGAGCTGCGCGCCGTGGTGATCGCGCTCGGCCGGGACGCCGCGTTGCTGGACGACCTGCTCGGCACCGCGAGCTGGGCCGAGGTCGCGCAGCTGGTCCGCGGCGTCACCGCGGCCGGTGGCGACGCCGCGCTGATCCGGGCCATGGTCGGCAAGGCGGGCTCGGTCGCCGAGGTCAACCGGCTCCTCGGCATCGTCACCGGGGCCGGCGGTGACGCGCCGATGCTCGGCAGGCTGCTGGCCGGCACCGCGAACCCGGCCGAGCTGACCGGGCTGCTCACCCGCCTGCACAACGACGCGCCGCTGCTGGACGAGCTGATCAAGGCGACCGACGACATCGCGCAGCTGGACAAGATGCTCACCGCGCTGGCCAACGACGGCGGCCTGCTCCGCACCCTGCTGGCCAACGCCGGCGGGAAGCCGAGCGCCGCGCTGCTCGCGGAGCTGATGGACCTCGCGGTCGCCCGCGGCAGGACGGCTTCGGAGGTCGCGGACCTGGTGGGCCAGGCAGCCGGCAACGCGACCGAGTTCCAGCGGCTCGGCACCCTGACCAAGCTGTTCCACGCCCGCACGCCGGCGCCCACCACGCCCGGGCCGGCGATGGGGTCCTACCCCGGCTCGAACATGGTGCACTTCCTCGACGAGCACACCATCGCGCACTACGACTTCGCCAAGACCGGCGCGGGCGGCCAGAGCTTCTGGCCCAGCGGGCACACCGCGGCGGACGTCCAGGCCGAACTGCAGAGCGCGGTCAACCTGCTCGACAACCCGGGCGGGGTGATCGACTCGATCACCCAGGGGCCGACCGGGCTCGGCCGGGCGACCCCGCTGCGGGTGCTGAACGGCGGCCAGCCGAACTCGGTGGTCACGCCCGGCACCATCAAGGGCCCGGTCCGGTTCACCCTGCCGAGCGGGATCCGGGTCCAGTTCGGCACCCAGCTGCCGAACACCAGCCCCGGCATCGGGCAGTTCTTCCCGCTGCCGGGCAGCCCCGGCGTCGAGCACCTGTCCAAGGCGCTGCTCGACGCCATCGCGAAGATCGTGGGATAGGGTTGATCATGCCAGTGACCGCGCAGTTCAGCGTCCGGACCGCGCCGGACGTCTTCGACACCGAGCCGGGGCCCGGCCCGGACCTGCCCGGCGGGCAGGACTACTGGTACGGGCGCGTCCTACTGGCGGGCACCGGCTCGCCGGGTGTCCTCGTCGAAGACGAGCTCCTCCCGCTGGTGGCGAGCCTGTGCTTCCAGGCCCCGGCGCAGCTCGCCGCGGGCGAGCCGTTCGGCGCCTACATCAACCGGTATCCCGGCGAGTACTACCTCGAACCGGCCGGTGAAGACGTCCGGCTGCACGGAAGCGCGGTGCTGAGCGCGAACGGTGCGAACGCGGCGGAATGGGTCGCCCCGGCGGCCGAGCTGCTCCCGGCGTTGCACGACTGCGGCCGCCGCGCGCTGGCGTTCTTCCGCGGCCTCACCGGCGACGACCCGGCGGGATCCGAAGCGCTGAGCGCCCTGGAAGCGCTCGAAGCCGAAACGGCGGCGGCCCTGGCCCGCTGAGCGGACGGCGGCACCTCAGAAGGCGTACCGCTGCACGGTTTCCGGGTGCAGGACGAGCCGGACCTGGTCGGTGTCCAGGATCGCCTTCGCGTCGGCCGCCCGGGCCGGGTCGCGGAGGTCCCAGTAGCGGGCCGCCAGCCGCTGCGCCAGCTCGTGCGCCCCGCCGGGTTCCACCGAAATCCGGCCCTCGACCGACACCCAGCGCTCGCGCTCCCCCACCGGGGCCGCGACCACGATCGACGCGCGCGGGTCGCGGCGGACGCGGCGCACCTTCGGCGCGTCCGGTTCCGAGAACAGCTGGATCGTGCCGTCGGCGGCCGCCTCGAACCACACGGGGCGGGGCCGGCCGCCCGCCACGGTCAGGAACCCGTGCAGGGGACGGCGGAGGAACTCGAGGTCGTCGGGAGTCAAGGTGGTCATGTCTTCGATTGAACCGGCCGAGCGCGGACGATCCCATGGGTGAAACGCCGGAATCCCTGTCCATCCGTCTAACCTCGGGACGGTGGACGACCTCTTCCGCGGCGTGCGGGCCCACGGCTCGCTGTTCGGCAGCTCGGCACTGACGCCGCCGTTTTCCCTGCACTTCGTCGACGGCGCTCCGCTGACGCTGTGCACCGTGCTCTCCGGCGGCGGCTGGATCGTCCCGGAGCGGGGCGAACCCGAGCCGCTGAAGGCCTACGACACCGTCGTCGTGCGCGGGCCCGGGACCTTCACCTTCGTCGACGAAATCGGCACCACCGCGGAGCCCGTCGCGTGCGGCGAGTACTGCGCCGCCCCCGAGCTGGGCGGGACGCGGCACCGGCGCGGCTGGCGCGACGACGGCGACGGCCCCACCACGCTGATCGTCGGGGCCTACCCGGCCGGCGGCGAGGTCAGCCGTCCGCTGCTGGACGCCCTGCCCGTCGTGCTGCGCGTCGCCGGTGGCGGCACCGGGGACGCGGTCCTGGACCACCTCGCCGCCGAGGTCGCCACCGACACGCCCGGGCAGCAGGTCGTGCTCGACCGGCTGCTCGACTGGATGCTCGTCTGCACGCTGCGCGAGTGGTTCGACCGGCCCGGCGGCGAGCCGCCGGCGTGGTGGTCCGCCCAGCGGGACCCGGTGGTCGGCCGCGCGTTACGGCTGCTGCACGACGACCCCGCGGCGCCGTGGACGGTCGGCGCACTGGCCGGCCGCGCCGGGGTTTCCCGCTCGACACTGGCCAAGCGGTTCGCCGGGCTCGTCGGCGAGCCGCCGCTGACCTACCTCACCCGCCGCCGGATGGCGCTCGCCGCCGACCTGCTGGTGGAGCGGGCCACCGCCACCGTCTCGGAGGTCGCCCGCAGCGTCGGGTACGCCGACGCGTTCGGCTTCAGCGCGGCGTTCAAGCGGATCCGGGGCGTCACGCCCAGCGAGTTCCGGCGCAGACCACCCGAAAGGACGGGCGGCGAGGTGTTGTCAGACCGTCAACAAGGGTGCATCGTGGAGGGGTAGCCGATCTCGATGGGGAGCTGGTCTCTTTGCCGGGCACCGTGAGCCGAGCCGCCGAAGCCCTGCGCGAACGCGTTCCGGCGCTGACCGCGCTCCCCCTCCCGCACAAGGTCGACGAACGCTGGCTGGCCTCGCGCTGGCCCGTCGAGGAACTCGCGGCACCGCCCGCGGGCAGCGGCCTCAAGCCGGTGCTGGGCGACGAAGGGCCACCGTTGGTCGGGCACATGCTCGAGATGATGCGGTTCGGCCCGGCCTTCGGCCTCCGCCGTCACGAGCTCTACGGCCCGGTGTCGTGGACCGGCGGGTTCGGCCGCCGGATCGTCGCGCTGTCCGGGCCGGAAGCCACGCAGATCGCACTGGTCAACAAGGACAAGGCGTTCTCGCAGGAGGGCTGGAAGTTCTTCATCGAGAAGTTCTTCGAGCGCGGCCTGATGCTGATGGACTTCGGCGAGCACCACCTGCACCGCCGGATCATGCAGGAGGCCTTCACCCGCCCGCGGCTGGCCGGCTACGTCGGCGAAATGGGGCCGGCGCTGCGCGAAGGCGTCGCGAACTGGGCCTCGGCCCCGGGCAAGCGGACGCGGTTGTACGGGGCGCTCAAACAGCTGACCCTCGACGTCGCGACCCGCGTGTTCATGGGCATGCGCAGCGGCGACGACGCCGCCCGGATCAACCGGGCGTTCGTCAGCTGCGTGCGGGCCGGCACCGCCTTCGTGCGCTTCCCGGTGCCGGGCGGGCGCTGGTCGGCCGGGCTGCACGGGCGGAAGGTCCTCGAGCGCTACTTCGGCGAAACCCTGCCCGCCAAACGGCGTTCGGGCGGCGACGACCTGTTCGCCGCGCTCTGCCAGGCCACCACCGAGGACGGCGACCGGTTCTCCGACACCGACATCGTCAACCACATGATCTTCCTGATGATGGCCGCGCACGACACGACGACCATCACCAGCAGCGCCATGGCCTACTACCTGGCCAAGTACCCGGAGTGGCAGGACCGCGCCCGCGCCGAGTCCCTGGCCCTCGGCGACGGCCTCCTCGACATCGACGCCGTCGAAAAGCTCGAAACCCTCGACCTGGTCATGAAGGAGGCGCTGCGGCTGGTCGCGCCGGTGCCGTCGCTGACCCGCCAGACCGTCAAGGACACCGAGGTGCTCGGCCACTACATCCCGGCGGGGACCCTGGTCGGCGTCTCGCCCACCGTCAACCACTTCGCGCCGGAGTGCTGGACGAACCCCTTCGCGTTCGACCCGGAGCGCTTCGCCGAGCCGCGGCGCGAGGACAAGTCGCACCGGATGGCGTGGATGCCGTTCGGCGGCGGCGCGCACAAGTGCATCGGGCTGCACTTCGGCGGGCTCGAGGTGAAGTTGCTGATGCACGAACTGCTGCGGGCGTACCGCTGGTCCGTTCCGGAGAGTTACACCGCGCGCTGGGACTACGTCTCGCTGCCGGTGCCCGCGGACGGCCTGCCGGTCCAGCTGACCCCCCGGTGACCCGGCACCTGTCCACCACCGCATACACTAGGTAACGAAAAGTTACCGTTTGTGGAGATTCGTTCACTCGTTCAGCCGGTAGACACCCCGTCACGCACATGATGGCGTGGCATCGATCGTGGGCGCAGGCTGCCTGGTGTGGCTTCATGATCCCCGACACCGTGTCCGACCTGGCCATACCTGTGCGTGAAGAGGTGGAGTGTGCCTGAACCCGGTGCCGCGTCAGGGCTACTGGACGTGGCGCGCCGGTGGGCGGCGACGTTGGCCGACACCAAAGGAGTAACGCTTCCCCCGGAGGAGCTCGAAGCGCTCCTGCTGGAGGTCGCGCACGACGCGGTCGACCATGCCGGTTCGCAGCACGACGGCGCCCTGCTGCGGTTCACCGCGCTGTACGCCGCCTCGCCGATGGGGATCGCGCTGGCCGACCCCGACGGCGACATCGTGGAGGCGAACCTCGCGCTCGGCCAGCTGCTCGGCTGCTCGCCGGACCGGTTGCGGGGCAGGCACATCAGCGCGCTCGGCTCGACCGACCACGACGTCTCGCGGCTCGAGGCGGGCCTGGCGCAGGTGCGCGCGGGGCGCGACCGCTACCAGGAGCGGATGCTGCTCGACCACACCGAAGACGGGCAGCTCTGGACCGACGTCACGCTCGCCCGGCTGCCCGGCGACCGGCCCGGCTCGATCTACCCGGTGCTGATGGTGTCGGACGCGAACGAGCTGCACCTGCTGCAGGAGCGGCTGCTGCACCAGAACGTGCACGACCCGCTGACCGGGCTGCCCAACGCGTCGTCGTTCACCACCAAGCTGGAGGCCGCGCTCGGTGCCGGCGCCCGCGACGACATCGCGCTGATCTACCTCGACGTCGACGGCTTCAAGGTGATCAACGACGGCCTCGGCGCCGGGGTCGGCGACCAGGTGCTGCGCGGGGTCGCGAACAAGCTGTCGGCGGTGTTCACCGGCCACCACGACGGGTTCGTCGCCCGGCTCTCCGGCGACGGCTTCGCGGTGCTGCTGCGGGGCGAGCTGGCCGCGACCGAGGTCGTCGGGCTGGTCGAGCGCGCCCTGGAAGACCTCAACGAGCCGATCTACCTGGGCGGGCACGGCATCGGCGTCAGCGCGAGCGCGGGCATCGTCGTGCGCGCGGCCGTCGAGGGCGGCGCGGCGGAACTGCTGCGGGCGGCGGAAATCGCGCTGCACCGGGCCAAGGAGGCCGGCAAGGCGCAGTGGATGCTGTTCGACCCGGAGCTGGACGCCCGCGACCGCGGCCGCTACCAGCTGGGCGCGGTGATCGCCGGCGCGCTGGAGAACGGCGAGTTCTCGCTGGTCTACCAGCCGACGGTGAAGCTCGCGCGGCCGGACGAGCTGGCCGCCGTCAACGCCGGGCTGCGCTGGAACCACCCGGAGAAGGGCGAGCTCGGCTCCGAGGAGTTCTACCCGCTGGCCCAGACGACGGGCATGACGGTGCCGCTGGGCCGCTGGCTGCTCGCCGAATCGCTGGCCGCGACGGCCCGGTGGCGCGCGCACCTGGGCGACGCGGCCCCGGACGTCTGCGTCCGCCTCCCGGCCCGCCTGGCGATCGACCCGGACCTGGTGCTGCTGGTGAAGGAGCAGCTGGACAAGCACGAGCTCCCGGCGCGGGCGTTGCGCCTGTGCACCGACCGCGAATCGATGCTCGACCCGCGCGGTGAGGTCCTGGACTCCCTGGCGGTGCTGGCCGACCTGGGCGCGCAGCTGGTGCTGACGATCTCGGGCTCGGCGGACCTGGAGCTGATCCCGCAGCACCGCCTCCCGGTGCGGCACGTGATCCTGTCCGGGCCGGTGGTCGACGCGCTGGACACCGACGAGCCGGCGGAGTCCGACCTGCGGCACCTGACGCAGCTGATCACCCGGGCACGTGAGCTGCACCTGAAGGTGGGCGCGGAGGGCGTCCGCACGCACGAGCAGGCAACCCGGTTGCGCCAGCTCGGGGTGGTCGCGGCCCGGGGGCCGTTCGTGGCGGATTCGGCCACCGGCGACGAGGTCGACGAGCTGATCAACCGCCACCCCCGCACCTGAGGCCCCAAGCGCCCCAATGTGGCCTTGGTTGCTTCTCACGCACCCAAGGCCGCCTTCGTTGCGTCTCACGCACCGAAGGCCGCCTTGGGGCGCTGGCGACCGGACAACAGCGGGAGGACCAAGCCGGTTCCCCGTCGGCTCCGAATACCCGGCAGGATGGGTGCTGCCGCCGACGAGAAAGGACGTCCATGGACGCCGGAGACCTCGCCCCCGACTTCACGCTGCCCGACGACCAGGGCCAGGAGCGCACGCTCTCGGACTTCCTGGCCACCGGGCCCGTGGTCCTCTTCTTCTACCCGGCCGCGATGACGGGCGGCTGCACCGCGGAGAGCTGCCACTTCCGCGACCTGGCCGCCGAGTTCGCCGCCGTCGGGGCGCACCGGGTCGGGATCAGCCCGGACGCCATCACCAAGCAGCGCGCCTTCTCGGCGGCCAACGGCTTCGACTACCCGCTGCTGTCCGATGTGGAGGGTGAAGTCGCGAAGCAGTTCGGCGTGTGGCGGAAACTGTTGCCGCTGCACACCAAGCGGGCCACCTTCGTGATCGGCGAAGACCGGAAGGTCATCGCGAAGATCAAGAGCGAGCTGAACTTCACCGTGCACGCCGACGAGGCGCTCAAGGTGCTGCGGGAGCGCAACAAGGTGTCCTAGGGACGGGTGAGCAGCCAGACGTGGTTGGTGCCCGTGCACGACGGCGCCAGCGGCTTCTCCGCCGGTTCCGTGCGCACCCGCGTGAAGCCAAGGCGCGCGGGCACCGCTCCACTTCGGACGTTCCGCTCGTCGTGCTTGATCTCGACGTACCCGGCGCCGAGGCGGAACGCCTCCCCGGTCAGCAACCGGACCGCCCGGGTGATCAGGCCGCGGCCGACGAACCCGCGAGCGAGCCAGTAGCCGATCTCGACGCCGCCCTCGCGCGCCATGACGCCGACGGCCCCGGCGATCGAGCCGTCGACGCGGATCGCGAAGTCGTGCGTTTCGCCGCCGGCCCAGTTCTCCCGCGTGGTGCGCAGGAATTCCGCGCCGTCCTCGGCGGTGTAGCCGCCGCTCGCCCAGATCATCCACGAGCCGAGGTGTTCGAGTGACCCGTTGACCGTCTCGACGAGTTCCGGCTCGTCGGTGAACTGCCAGCGGGCCAGGGTGAAGCCGTCCTCGCGGTAGGTCTCGGCCGGGGTTTCCATGCGGCTCATGGTGCCCGGCCGGGACCTCCCGGCGCGAACTAATTCACGATGACGCTGTCGGAGACCTCGGTGTCGTTCCTCAGCGCGTCGAACAGCTGCTTCGACTTGGCCTTGTCCCAGTTCTCCGCCGAGCCGCTGGTCACCGGCACCGTCCCGGTCACCACGCCCTGCGAAGAAATCCCCCGCATCGCGATCGCCAGGCCGGCGAGGTTGTGCACGTGGTCGCCCGAGTCCATGGTCAGCGCGTCCGGCGCCGAAGACAGCAGCGGGAAGAAGTCGAACGGGTTCAGCAGCGTGCCGGGGCTGGCGATCTGGCTGACCAGCGCACCGATGAACTTGCGCTGGTTGGCCACCCGGTCGAGGTCCGAGCGCGGGGTGGCCGAACTGTGGCGCATCCGGACGAAGCCGAGCGCCGAGCGGCCGTCCAGCGACTGGCAGCCCGCCTTGATGTTGATCCCGGTCATGGTGTCGTCCATGTCCTTGTCGATGCACATGTCGACCCCGCCGATCGCGTCGACGATCTTGGCGAACCCGCCGAAGCCGATCTCCGCGTAGTGGTCGATGTGCAGCCCGGTCGCGCCTTCGACGGTCTGCGCGAGCAGCTTCGGGCCGCCGAGGGAGAACGCCGCGTTGATCTTGTTCTTGCCGTGGCCGGGGATCGACACCTGCGAGTCGCGCGGCAGCGACAGCAACGTCGGCTTGGTGCTGTTGTCCGGCAGGTGCGCGATCATGATCGTGTCGGTGCGCTGCCCGCCGCCCGCCGCGGCGACGTCGCCGGTGGCGAGCCGCTCTTCGTCGTCCGCGGTCAGGCCTTCGCGGCTGTCCGAGCCGACGATCAGCCAGTTGGTGCCGGACGCGGCCACCGGGCGGCCGGAGTAGTCGGCGAGCGCGTCGACCCGCTTGATCGAGAACTCGAGGTACACCCAGATGCCGGCGAGGAACACGACGAACACCAGCACCAGGGCACCCAGGACCTTGCCGATGCTCCAGCGGCGCCGTCGCGGCGGCCGGGACGGCGGGTAGTCGTCCGCGGCGGCGCCGCGGGGCGGGTCCTGCCGCGGCGGCGGGGCGTACTCGGGCTCGCGGGTGCCCATCGGGCGGGTGCGCTCGTCGTACGGGCTGCGGCCCCGCCCGGGCAGCGGCATCATCTGCGCGCGCTGGCGGTCCCGGGAGCGGCCGGCAGGCGGCCGGGGCGGCGGCACCCGGCGCCCGCCGTCGTCGCCACGGTACGTCATCACCATCACCCAATCCCGATCCGGACAAACCTGTCGGCGGCCAGTACACCGCACGTCCTCGGAAGGAGGACGCCCGGCACCGGGGCCGGGTTGCGGTTACCGGTCGGTTGCCTCGTAGCCGAACTGGTGGACCTTGAGGTACCCGGACCGGAACCCGGCCTCGGAGTAGGCCAGGTAGAACTCCCACATCCGGCGGAAGACGTCGTCGAACCCGAACCCGGCGATGTCGGCCCAGCGGTGCAGGAACCGTTCGCGCCACCACCGTAGCGTGCGCGCGTAGTCCTGGCCGAACTCGCGCATCCCGGCCAGCTTGAGCCGGGTGTTCGCCTTGACGCCCTCCTCGATCGAGCGCACCGACGGGATCAGCCCGCCCGGGAAGATGTACTTGTGGATCCAGCCGTAGGCCCGCGACGCCGCCATCATCCGGTCGTGATCCATGGTGATGGCCTGCAGGCCGAAGCGGCCGCCCGGGCGCAGCCGCTCGCCGATCACCCCGTAGAACTCCGGCCAGTAGGACGCGCCGACGGCCTCGATCATCTCGACGCTGACCACGGCGTCGTACTTGCCGCTCGACTCCCGGTAGTCGCACAGCTTCACTTCGACGCGGTCGGAGAACCCGGCCGCCGCGATGCGTTCGGTGGCCAGCGCGCGCTGCTCCTCGGAAATGGTCAGCGACGTCACGTGCGCGCCGCGGGCCGCGGCGCGGATGGCGAGTTCACCCCATCCGGTGCCGATTTCGAGGACTTCGCTGCCTTCGCGGACCCCGGCGTAGTCGAGCACGCTGTCGATCTTGCGGTGCTGCGCGGCGGTGAGGTCGTCGTCGAGCCCGAACAGCGCCGACGAGTACGTCATCGATTCGTCGAGGAAGGCGCCGAACAGGTCGTTGGACAGGTCGTAGTGCCGGTGGATGTTGGCGCGCGCGCCCTCGAGGGTGTTCTCCTCGGACGGCGGCTGCGTCCGCTCGGCGAGCCGGCGGAACTTCTGCAGCGCCGGCGGGACGAGCGTGGCCATCCGCTCGGCGAACGGCGTGAGCACCTCGGCCAGGTCGGAGGCGGTCCAGTCGCCGGCCATGTAGGACTCGCCGAAGCCGATCTTGGCGTCGACGCCGAGGCGGTGGAAGAACGCCTCGGGCCGCAGGATCCGCATCTCGGGTGCTTCCGGGCCGCCGGCGCCGAGCACGGTGCCGTCGGGGAAGGTCACCCGGACGTCGAGCGGGCGGACGGCGCGGCGGAACAACGCGGCGGCGATCCGCGCGCGCAACGCGGAGTGCGGTGGGGTGGCCAGGCCCGGCCACCGGGTCTCGTCCCGGGCCGACGCCCGGTCAGCGCTCGAAGTGGTCACGGTGCTCCCTCCGGCCGGCCAGGTTCGCCGGTGATCGATCCTAATCGCCGCACCCCCGCGGCGCGCTTCGCCGAATGCCCTGTTCGGGGCGTTTTCACGCCGGTATCCGCAGCCGCTGCGGCCCCGGCGCCGCCCAGGCACCGCGCAGCGTCCCGCCGTCGTCGCCGGCGAGCAGGTCCAGGGTGAAGGCCACGGTCAGCCGGGTCCAGACCCGGGCGCGGCGCAGCATCGCGTGGCCCTCGTTGGCCAGTTCGAAGCGGGCGACGCGCGCGGCGACGCCCGTGGCCCGTTCGGCGAAGGCGTGGGACTCCGCCGGGCTCGTCATCCGGTCGCGGGTGCCGTGCGCGATCAGCACCGACCGCCCCGCGACGGCCCCGACCGGCTCGCCCCGCGGCGTCCACGGCGCCAGCGCGCAGACCCCGCGCACGGCCGGGTCGTCGGCCACGCGCAGCGCGACCCGTGCCCCCATCGAGTGACCGACCAGCACGACCGGCAGGCCGGGGTGGTCGGCGTGGATGCGCGCGAGGGCCCAGCGGGCGTCCTCGACCGGGTCTTCGGCGGGCGCGTTCCAGCCGTAGCGGCGGTTGCGCACCAGCCTTACCTCGACGCCGCTCTTGCGACCGGCCCGGTGCACGGCGCGCGCGATCGGGACCATCCTGACGTAGGCCAGCTTCCAGGGCGGCACGCGGCCCGTGCCCCGCTCCGCGCCGCCGTGCAGCACCAGTACGACCGCCCGGGTCGTCCCGCGTGCCCGCCACACGGACACCGCCGGATCCACCTCGACCACCCGCGTCCTCCTGTTCCCCCGCATCCGGGTCAACCTCGGTCCCCCACCCGGCTATTCCACCGCGCGAAGTGGTCCGCACGGTAGATTCGGCGCCCGATCCCCGACGGAAGGGTGGGTGTGGTGAGCGCCACGGACATCGCAGGCAGCGTCGCCGAGCAGCTGGCGGACGTCGAGCGGGCCAACGCCGAAGCGGTGCGCGCCGCGGCGGACCTGGTGCTGGGGGTGATCCGGGCGGACGCACTGGTCTATACCGCGGGCGCCGGGCACTCGCTGGCCGCGGTCGCCGAGACGTTCTACCGGGCCGGCGGGCTCGCGTGCGTCCACCCGCTCTACCACCCGGACCTGCTCCCGCTGCACGGCGCGGTGTCGAGCACGCAGACCGAGCGGCGCAGCGGGCTGGCCGCGGAGGTGCTGGCCGAGCGCGCGCCGGGCCCGGACGACGTGCTGGTGGTGTTCTCGACGTCCGGCGTCAACCCCTACCCCGTCGAGCTGTGCATCGAGGCGCGCAAGCGGGGGGCGGCGGTGATCGCGGTGACGTCGCGGGCGTGCGTGGCGGCGGCGCCGCGGCGGTCGTCGAGCACGCTGGTCGAGCAGGGCACGGTCGTGCTGGACACGCTGGTCATCCCGGGTGACGCGAGCTACCCGCCGGACGCGCCGCGCACCGCACCACTGTCCACTGTGGTCAACGCCTTCCTGTGGAACCTGGTGCTGGCCGAGGTCTACGACCGCGGAACGGCCGAGGGCCTCGACGTCCCGCTGTGGCGGAGCTCCAATGTGGAGGGTGGCGACGAGGCGAACGCCGGGTTGCTGGCGAAGTACGGGGAAATCGTCCCCCGCCTGCGCTAGTTGGTGAAATAGCACCGGCCGGGCACGTCTTGACGCCGCGTGCCCGGCGGTTCTAGCGTCGACATACCGACTGGTCGGTGTGGATCGGTCGCACCCGGAGGAGGTCCGATGGACAGTGCCACGGTGACGGTGCACGGCGAATGCGCTCCCGGCTTCGAACCGGTGCGCGAGGCCTTCGAAGAGAACTTCCGCTCCCGCGGTGAACTGGGGGCCGCGTTCACCGCCGTCCGCCACGGCGAAGTGGTGGTGGACCTGTGGGGCGGCTGGGCCGGCCCCGACCGCGCGCGGCCGTGGCAGGCGGACACCCTGGCCAACGTCTGGTCGACGACCAAGGGCATGACCGCGCTGTGCGCGCACCGGCTGGCCGACGCGGGCGAGCTCGACGTCGACGCGCCGGTCGCGAAGTACTGGCCGGAGTTCGCCGCGGCCGGGAAGTCCGGGATCCCGGTGCGGTGGCTGCTTTCGCACCGCTCCGGCGTGCCGGGGATCGCCCTGGACCGGCCGGTGGCGGTCGAGGAGCTGTACGACTGGGACCTGATGACGTCGCTCTACGCGGCGCAGGAACCGCTGACCGAGCCCGGGTCCGCGGGCGGCTACCACGCGCTGGCCTACGGCTGGCTCGTCGGCGAGGTCGTGCGGCGGGTCGCCGGGCAGGGCATCCGCGAGTTCTTCGCCGAGCAGGTCGCCGGGCCGCTGGGCGCGGACTTCTCGATCGGCCTCGCCTCTTCCGCCGACCTCGGCCGCTGCGCGACCCTGGTGGACCCGGTGATGACCGAGGAGATGGCGAACGCGCTGGCCACGGCCTTCGCGGCGGCCGGCCCGGTCGCCCAGGCCGCGCTGATGAACCCGCGGCTGCAGGGCCACGACGCCAACGAACCGGCCTGGCGGCACGCGGTCATGCCGGCGCTGAACGGCCACGGCACGGCCCGCGCGATCGCGACGATCTACGCGGCGATCGCCGACGGCACGCTCCTGTCCCCCGCGGGCCTGGCCCGGGCGCGCGAGAGCCAGGGCAAGGAGATCGACGCGGTGCTCGGCCTCCCCAACGAGTGGGGCCTTGGCTTCTACCTCGGCAGCGACGCCCGCGGCTTCGGCCCCAACCCCGCGGCCTTCGGCCACGACGGCCTCGGCGGCTCCACCGGCGGAGCCGACCCGGAAAACGGCATCGCCTTCGGCTACACCCTCAACCAGCTCGGCCCGTTGATCCGCGACGACCCCCGCAAAATGGCCCTGGTCACCGCCCTCTACGCATCCCTCCCCAACCTCTGACCCGTACCCAGCCGGACGACACGCGTACACCGACGGACGACACGCGTACCCAGGCGGACGACACGGCGCGAGGCGGCGCCGCGGTCGTGTCGTCCATCCAGGTACGCGTGTCGTCCGGCCAGGTACGCGTGTCGTCCGGCTGGGTCAGGCGATGGCGGGTTCCTCGTCGGCGAACTGGGTGGCGTGGAGGGTCGCGTAGCGGCCGCCGGCGGCGAGGAGCTGCTCGTGGGTGCCGCGCTCGACGATCTCGCCGTGTTCGAGGACGAGGATCTGGTCGGCCGCGCGGACCGTCGAGAGGCGGTGGGCGATGACCAGGGCGGTGCGGCCCGCCAGGGCGTGGGTCAGGGCCTCGCCGACCGCCGCCTCGGACTCCGAGTCCAGGTGGGCGGTCGCCTCGTCGAGGATGACGACCTTGGGCTGGGCCAGCAGGAGACGCGCGATCGTCAGCCGCTGGCGCTCGCCGCCGGAGAGGCGGTAGCCGCGCTCGCCCACCGTCGTGTCGAGGCCGTCCGGCAGCGAATGCACCAGCTCACCCAGCCGCGCCCGCTCGAGGGCCTCCCAGATCTCCTCGTCGGTGACGCCGGGGCGCGCGTACGCCAGGTTGGCGCGGATGGTGTCGTGGAAGAGGTGCCCGTCCTGCGTCACGACCCCGACAGTTTCGCGCAGCGAAGCGAAAGTCAGCTCCCGGACGTCCACATCGGACAGCCGCACCGCACCGGAGTCGACGTCGTAGAGCCGCGGCAGCAGCGACGCGATCGTCGACTTCCCCGCCCCGGACGACCCGACCAGCGCGACCATCTGCCCCGGCTCGGCGCGGAACGAGATCCCGTGCAGCACCTCTTCGCCGCCGCGGTGGTCCAAGGTCGTGACGTCCTCCAGCGAAGCCAGCGAGTACCGGTCGGCCGCCGGGTACCCGAAGCGGACGTCCGAGAACTCGACCGAAACCCCGCCTGACGAAGACAGCGCTCGCGCGGACGGCTTCTCCTCGATCATCGGCTTGAGGTCCAGCACCTCGAAGACCCGCTCGAAGGACACCAGCGCCGTCATGACGTCGACGCGGACGTTCGCCAGCGCGGTCAGCGGCGCGTAGAGCCGGGTCAGCAGCAGTGCCAGCGCGACGACCGTGCCCGGCGCGAGCTTCCCGGTCAGCGCCAGGTACCCGCCGAGGCCATAGACGAGCGCCTGCGCCAGCGCCGAAACGAGGGTCAGGCTGGTCATGAACCAGCGGGTCAGCATCGCGGTCCGGACGCCGATGTCGCGCACGCGCCCGGCCCGCAGCGCGAAGTCGTCCGCCTCCTGCACCGGACGGCCGAACAGCTTCACCAGCGTCGCGCCCGGCGCGGAGAACCGCTCGGTCATCTGCGTGGTCATCCCGGCGTTGAGGTTCGCGGCTTCCCGCTGCAGCCCGGCCATCCGGCGGCCGAGCCGGCGCGCGGGGACGACGAAGATCGGCAGCAGCACCAGCGCGATCAGGGTGACCTGCCACGACAGCGTCAGCATGACGGCCAGCGACAGCGCCAGCTGGATGACGTTGGTGACCAGCCCGGACAGCGTCGCGGTGAACGTCCGCTGCGCGCCGATGACGTCGTTGTTGAGCCGCGAAACCAGCGCGCCGGTGCGGGTGCGCGTGAAGAACGCGATCGGCATGCGCTGCACGTGCTCGAAGACCGCGCGCCGCAGGTCGAAGATGATGCCCTCGCCGATGCGCGCGGACTGCCACCGCTCGATCAGGCCGAACCCGGCGTCCGCGATCGCCAGCGCGGCGATCACCACGGCGAGCCAGACCACGAGCGTGACGTCGCGGCCGCCGACGATCGCGTCGACCACCTTGCCGGCCAGCACGGGTGTCGTCACGGCCAGCACCGCCGAGACCACGGTGAGCACGAGGAAGGCCAGCAGCCGCCGCCAGTGGGGCCGGGCGAAGCGGGCGACGCGTTTCAGCGTGCCGCGGGTGAGCGCCTTCGGGGCGTCGCCGGCGCGCATCGCCGAGCTCCACAGCCCCCACATGTTGTCCACGGGAAACCCCCAGGATCAGAAACCTCTACCAAAGCTGAGGTTTTCGCCGGATATGACCTGGACAACGCCCGCGTCGTCCGTTTGCTTCCCCAGCCCGTTCACTCGACGCGAACAACCCGGTGCAGGGCGGCGCGCAGCCGCTCGGCGTCCTCGGCGGAGAGCGGCTCCAGCAGCAGCGCCTCGGCCTGCCGCGTGACTTCGGTCCCCGCCTCGCGGACGCGCTCCCCCTCGGGCGTCAGCAGCACGAGGCGCTTGCGCCGGTCCCCCGGCGCGACCTCGCGCCGGACCAGGCCCTTGCCCTCCAGCTCGTCGACGAGCGCGACCATCGTCGTCCGGTCGACGCCGAGCCGGGCGGCGCCGTCCTGCTGCGACTGCGCCGGCCCGTCCCCGAAGAGCGTGAGCAGCGCGAGCTGCCGCCCGGTGATGCCGAGGGGGGCATACAGCGGCTCGGCCAGCTCGGCGAGCCGCAGCTGGGCGTGTTTGAGCAGGTAGCCGAGCCGCTGGGTGACGGCGAGGGGCGCGCTGGACATGAGCAGACTCTACACCTACGCTGATCGTCAGTTTGACTGATGATTTGACTGACTGACTATCAGGAGCACCGCATGACCACGATCGGCCTCAAACCGCCCCAGCAGCACATCGGCATCGCCACCCTCCGCCGGATCTGGGCGATCGCCGACGACGCCGGCTTCGACGGCTGCTGGGTGTTCGACCACCTCGCCCCGATGGGCCCCGACCGCACCGGCGACGTCTTCGACGGCTGGAGCCTGCTGGCCGCGATGGCGGAAGCGACGAAGCGAACGCGGATCGGCTGCCTGGTCTCGGGCAACACCAACCGGCACCCCGGCACGTTCGCCAAGATCGCCGCCACCGTCGACCACCTTTCCGGCGGCCGGCTCGACGTCGGCCTCGGTGCCGGCGGCGACGCGCTGACCGACGCGATGATGGGCACCCCGACGCCGGCACCGGTCGAACGCGTCGAACGGCTGGCCGAGACCTGCGAAATCCTCCGTCTGCTGTGGACCCGGCCGGAAACCGGCTACCGCGGCCGCCATTACACGCTCACCGGCGCGATCAGCGACCCGAAGCCGGTGCAACGGCCGAAACCCCCGCTGTGGCTGGGCAGCAGCGGCGAAAAGCGCGGTCTGCGGGTGGTGGCCGAACACGCCGACGTCTGGCTGAACGCGGCCTTGCCAGGCACCGCAATTCCCGAGCTGCAACGGCTTTCGCGCATTCTCGACGCCCATTGCGCGGCAGTGGGCCGCGATCCGGCGACCGTGAGACGGGCCGTGCAGTTCCGACTGCCGTCCGATGCGGAAAGCGCCCTGCGTCTCACGCAGAGCTACGTCGACGCCGGCTTCACCGAGCTGGTGCTGATGCCCGCCGGGCGCGAAGACGCCGTCGCGGCGTCCGAAGCGGCCGCGAAGCTGCTGTCCCGCCTGCGGGACGTCGGCTGAGCCGGGCCGCGGGTCCTCGGTAGCCTGGCGACGTGGAAACGGAGGTGGGCCAGGCGCCCGCACGGCGTCGCGCGGCCCGGCTCTTCACGGCACCGTCGCGCCCCGAAGAGACCGCGCCCCTGCGCTGGGACCTGGGGTTTTACCTGGCCTGCCTGGCTTTCGCGCTGCCGACCGCGCTGGTGTCGGAGTTCTACGGTTACCGCGTCTGGGGCAACTTCGCGACGGTCGCGTACGGCTTCGCTGCGGCGCACAGCGCATACCTGCTGTGGTCCGCACGCGGCGGCCGTACGCCGCGTGGCGTAGCCGGCTCACGCTGGTGCGGCGTCGCCGCGGTCGCGCTGTTGGCGATGATCCTCCCGTTGGCGCTTCTCGTGATCCGCCGCCTGACCGGCGTGGACTGGCTGATCACGCCGTTCTCCTGGGCCGCCCAGCCCGAGGTCTGGGTGATCGAGCGGTCCGCGGATCTGCTGCTGCACCACGGAACCCCGTACGTCAACGTCACCGCACTCGGCCGGGCGCCCGTGGTAAACGATTACACGCCCTACGGCCCGGTGATGGCGGTCTTCGGCCTGCCGCGGGCGCTGTTCGGCGGCACGCCGCTGACCGACGCGCTCACCGACGCCCGCTGGATGTTCGCGCTGGCCGCCTGCGCGTGCGTGCTCGGCACGCTGAAGCTGCTGAAGTGGCCCCGGGTGCCGGTCGGCGCCGCGCAGCTCGCGCTGGCCTGCCCGCTCACCGCGCTCACCTGGGCCGTGGCCGGCCCGGACCTGGCCATCGTGGCCCTGCTGGTGCTCAGCTGCGCGCTCGCGGCCACCGGGCGGGTCGCCTGGTCGGGCCTGGTGCTGGCGCTGGTCGTCAGCGCGAAGCTCATCGTCGCGCCCGCCGCCGCGGTGCTCGCCGTCCTCGTGCTGGTACGCCGGGGGAACGGGCTCGACTGGGCGGCACTGGGCCGGTTCGCGGCGGCGCTGGTGGCGACGACGGCCGCCCTGCACCTGCCGGTGTACCTGGTGGATCCGGCGGCGTTCGTCGAGCACGTCTTCCGGTTCCCGCTCGGCATGGGCGCCGTGCGCTCGCCCGCGGCCAGCCCGTTGCCGGGCCACCTGATCGCCGAGACCGGCCCGTTCGGTCAGGTGGCGGCCTTCGTGCTCGTCGGCGCCGCGGCCGTGGCGATGGTCGTGTGGCTGGTGCGCCGGCCCCCCGCGAACGGCTCCGGCGCACTGCTGCGCATCGCCGTCGGACTCGGCGCGTTGATCCTGCTCACCCCGGCCACCCGGTACGGCTACCTGGTGTACCCGCTGGTCCTGCTCGGGGCCCACCTGGCGTTCCGCGTGGCCGAAGTTCCCGCTGCGCCCCCCGCGCAGCAGTCCGCGACTTCTACTTCTTCTTGACCCTGGTGGCCCCGCCGCGCCCCCGCAGCTGGACCCCGGACTCCGACAGCACCCGGTGCACGAAGCCGTAGGACCGCCCCGTCGACTCCGCCAGGGCCCGGATGCTCGAGCCCTTCTCGTATTTCTTCTTCAGGTCAGCGGCCAGCTTGTCGCGCGTGTTGCCGGTGATCCGCGCGCCTTTCTTGAGATCAGCCACGTCGATCGCCTTCCCGCCGAGAGTGTTCTGGGCCACATATCGGCCCCTGCCGGGGCAATGATCGAACACTGAGCGCCGGAATGCCAGACGACAGACGCGAAACAGCCGAAATTGCGATCACATTGGGCCATTCCAGTGCTCTACGGCGAGTGATCTTGCACCCGAATGGACGCACCCTCACGCAAGCTGGACAAGTTCGAGGTAGTCCGCCGACCAGTGGTCCTCGGTTCCGTCGGGCAGCAGGATGACCCGCTCGGGCTCGAGCGCCTCGACCGCGCCCGGGTCGTGCGTCACCAGGACGACGGCACCGGCGAAGCTGCGCAAGGCGTCCAGGACCTGGGCCCGGCTGGCCGGATCGAGGTTGTTCGTCGGCTCGTCGAGCAGCAACACGTTGGCAGCACTGGAGACCAGGCCCGCCAGCGCGAGCCGGGTCTTCTCGCCGCCGGAAAGCGTGCCGGCCGGCTGGTCGAGTTGTTCGCCGGTGAAGAGGAACGAGCCGAGCAGGTTCCGCAACTCCTGCGCGCCGGTGTCCGGAGCGAGATGTCGGATGTTTTCCCACACCGACGCGTCATGATCAAGAGTTTCGTGTTCCTGTGCGTAATAGCCCAAACGCAATCCGTGACCCGGAACGACGGATCCGGTGTCCTGGGTTTCCATTCCGCCGAGCAGCCGGAGCAAAGTCGTCTTTCCCGCACCGTTCAGCCCGAGTACGACAACCTTCGAACCGCGGTCGATGGCGAGATCGACGCCGGTGAAGATTTCCAGTGAGCCGTACGACTTCGAGAGGCCCTCCGCGGTGAGCGGGGTGCGGCCGCAGGGCGCGGGCTCGGGGAACTTGATCCGGGCGACCTTGTCGGCCTGGCGGGTGTCTTCGAGCGAAGACAGCATCTGCTCGGCGCGGCGGGCCATGTTCTTGGCCGCCACGGCCTTCGTGGCCTTCGCGCCGAGCTTCGCGGCCTGCTGCTGCAGTGCCGACGCCTTCTTCTCGGCGTTGGCGCGCTCACGGCGGCGGCGCTTCTCGTCGGTGGCGCGCGCGTCGAGGTAGCGCTGCCAGCCCATGTTGTAGAGGTCCAGCTCGCCGCGGGTGGCGTCGAGGAACCAGACCTTGTTGACCACGTCGGCCAGCAGCTCGACGTCGTGGCTGATCACGACCAGGCCGCCGTCGTGCTGCTTGAGGAAGCCGCGCAGCCAGTTGATGGAGTCGGCGTCGAGGTGGTTGGTCGGCTCGTCGAGCAGCAGGATCGTCTCGGACTTGCCGCCGGCGCCGGCTTCGGCCGCGGCGAACAGGATCCGCGCCAGCTCGACGCGGCGGCGCTGGCCACCGGAGAGCGTCTGCAACGTCTGCGCCAGGACGCGGTCCGCGAGGCCCAGGTTGGAGCAGATCCGCGCGGCTTCGCTCTCCGCGGCGTACCCGCCGAGGGAGGCGAAGCGCTCTTCGAGCCGGGCGTAGCGGTTGATGGCCTTGTCGCGCGCGGCTTCGTCGACGAGCTCGGCCATGGAGGCCTGCGCCTTTTCCATGTCGCGCATCAGCTTGTCCAGACCACGCGCGGAGAGCACGCGGTCCTTCGCCGTGACCGACAGGTCGCCCTCGCGCGGGTCCTGCGGCAGGTAGCCGAGCTCGCCGGTGCGGCGGACGTCGCCCGCGTGCGGCTCGCCTTCGCCGGCGAGGACCTTCAGCGAGGTGGTCTTGCCCGCGCCGTTGCGGCCGACGAGACCGATGCGGTCGCCGGGCTGGATGCGGAGGGTGACGCCGTTGAGCAGGATGCGCGAACCAGCGCGCAGCTCAAGGCCGGTGGCCGTGATCAAGGGGAACTCCCGTGGAAAGGGGGCGTACGGAGGACAGCGCTTCGAAGGACAGCAGCAGGCGGCCCGCTCGGGCCGCGGCGTCACTCCAGCTGGATATCCACGGAACCCAGTGTACGGGTCGGGGTCCACCGGATTTTCCGCAACGTGTGCGGTCTCACCCGTCGCGCAGCGTGACCTGCACGGACAGCGCGCGGACGGCGGCCTCCTCGAGCACGGCCCGGCTCGGTTCGCCGACGTCCAGCACCCGCGGCTCGGCGCGCTCGAACAGCGGCGCCAGCCGCCGGTCGGCGCGCAGCTCGTCGAGGGCCCGCCGATCGCCGCCGAGCACGACGGCGTCCACTTCGGACAGCCGCGGGACCAGCACTTCGAAGACGTCCTTCGCCGCGTCCTGGAGCGCGTGCCGGGCCTGCCCCGCGCGACGCCGGGCGAAGCGCTGCTGCGACCAGCCACCGGCCGCCGAGCGGCCCTGCACGAGGTGCCGGTCGGTGCGCGAGACTTCGATCCGGCCGCCCCGCGCGATGCCGACGCTGTGCCCGCCGCGCCGCACGACCACCAGGGCGATGCGCCGCGGCCGGAGCGCGTGGGCGACGAGCGCGTCGACGGACGGCTCGGTGAGCGGCCCGAACGGGACGGCGGCGGTCGCGGTGGTGCCGTCGGCCGCGGTCACGCTCACCCGGTCCGGTGCCGCGCCGGTGGCGGTGATGCCGCCGTGCCGCTCGGCGAACCGGGCGAAGAACCCCGCCAGCCGCTCGGGCGGCACCTCGACGGTGCGGCCGCCGCCCGCGGCTTCCTTCGGCTTCACGGGGAAACGGTACGGGGCCGCCGCGATCGCCGCGACGGCCCCGTATCGATCGTGTCCGGTTACAGCGGGTGCACCGGGCCGTTGTTGGTCACGCCCCGGACGTTCGACGGCGCTCCGGCCGCCGTGGGCTGCACGAACCCGTTGATGTGCAGGGCGACCGAGCGGATCGACCCGGCGTCGCCGCCGGCCGCGTCGACCACCGCGAACGTCCACGTGCCGTCGACGACCGCGCCGGCGAGGTTGCCGGTCAGGGCCTGCGTCGGCCGCCAGCTGCCGGTGAACGGCGCGTTGGCCGAAGTCACCGTGCTGAACGCGGTGGCCGCGTTGTCGGCGAAGACGACCTTGCACAGGTTCTTGCCCGAACCGCCGTTGCGCTGGAACACCGTGGCCTTCGCGCCCGAGGGCGCGGTCAGCGTGCCGACCAGGTCACCGACGTAGGAGTGGTTGAGCCCCACCGCCGTCGAGGTCGGGTCGGTGCTGCACGTGGTGCCGTCCACGGAGAAGGACACCTTGGACGCGCGGCCGACCCCGGTGACCGGGATGGTCACCGACGCGCCGACCGGGCTGTTGTCCGGGATGTCCACCGGCGCGCCGGTGTAGGCGAAGTCCTGCGCCACCGGCGACGGGGTGCCGACCGGCAGCGAGAACGACGTCGTCGTCGGCGAGTGCGCCCCCGCGAAGCTGACGCGGGCGTTCAGCACCACCGGCGCGCCGAGCTGCTGGCTCGCCGGGACGGTGATGGTGAAGTCGTTGACGCCGGTCTGTCCCGGGCTGATGGTGCCGTAGGACTTCGACCGCGGCGCCACCGTGACACCCGGCGTCGGGCTGGTGAGCACGACGCTGGTGGACACCGCGGTGCCGTCACCGTCGTTGGTCACCGGCAGCGTCACCTTGGCGGTGTCGCCCGGGTCGAGCGCCGAGCCGCCGTCGGCCGGGGTGACCGTCGGCTGCTTGGCCACCGCGAGCGGCTGCGGGCTGGCGCCGGTGTAGGCCAGCACCTTGTCCGCGAGGATGACGCCGGCGCCGGTGAAGTTGTCCCGGCCCGGGGTTTCGATGTCGATCGCGGTGTTGATCAGCGCTTCGCGCACCTCCGCGGGCGGCAGGCCGGGGTTGCCGGACAGCACGAGCGCGGCGATGGCGGCCGCGTGCGGGGCGGCGGCCGAGGTGCCGAAGAACGGGTTGAACCCGGACACGCTGGTCTGCACGCCGTCGGCCGCGGTGATCTCCGGCTTGTTCCGGACCTCGCCGCCGGTCGAAGACACGTTGCCCGGGGTGATCGGCGTGCCGTTCGCCTCGTAGAACACGCGGCGCGGACCGTCGGAGGTGAACCGCTCGGCCTTGGTGGCGCCGCTGAACGCGCCCGGGTACGGGCCCGCCGGGTTGGCCGGGTCGCCCGGTTCGAGGGCCCGGCCGAACGCCTTGGCCGCCGGGGCGGCCGCGACGCTGAAGGCGTTCCGCGCGGCCGAGTGGCCGACCGTCACGCCCGGGGTGTTGTAGGCCTTGAGCCCGTCGGCCGAGTCGGAGAACCGGCCGCGCAGCGCCGAAAGCGACAGGTAGCGGTTCTGGCCCGAGAACTTCACGATGGCCAGGCGCAGCCCGGTCCCGCCGAAGGCCGGCGTCGTGACGCGCTCGTACGGGTCCTGGGTGCCGGTCTGGACGTCCTGGCTGAAGCTGACGACCGCGCCCGCGGAGTTGAGCAGGTAGAGGTCGTAGTCGTTCGCGGACGCGCCGAGCGGGTCCGACCAGTGCAGCGTCACCGGCACGCCGGCCGAGGACGCGTTCGAGATCGGCTCGTAGATCTGGTTGCCCGCCGCGCCGGCGAAGTTGTGCGCGGTGCCGGCGAACTTGCCGACCGACTTGCCGGAGTCGACGAAGTCGCCTTCCCAGTGCCCGGCGGTCCCGCTGGCGACGTTGCCTTCGTTGCCCGCGGAGGAGAAGTACAGCGCGCCGTCGGCGGTCACGTCGTTCACGGCCTGGGCGATGATCCAGTCCTGGAACGGCGATTCCTTGAAGTAGATGACGTCGTCGACGATGACGTCGCAGTGCTTCTCGAAGCGCAGCTTGCGGATGTTGTCCGCGAAGCTGGCGTCGGAGTTGAACGCCGAGGCGAAGCCGAGCGCGGCGCGGGGCGCGAGGTCGTGGATGATCTCGAGCATCGCGGTGCCCTCGTCGCCGTCGCCCTCCTGGCCGGCGATGACGTCGACGTCCGGCGGGAGTTCGCCCTTGGCCTGCGAAGCGGCCAGGGAGTCGACGCCGTCGGACAGCGCGCACGCCTTGACGCCGACGCCGGTGACGCCGAACTGCTGGCGGGCGAGGTCGGCGTTGTGCGCCCGGTCGCCTTCGCTGACCAGCGGCGCGGCATCGACGGCGCTTCGCTGGGTCTTGGCGGCCATGGCCTTCTGCAGCTCACCGGCGATGCGATCGGCCTTCTGCTGCTTGGTTTCGGTCTTGGTCTCGGACTTGCCCGGCGTCGTCGCCGGCGTGGCCAGTTCCCGGGCGGTCATCGCCTCGTCGGCCTGTTCGACGCGCTTGACGTCGTCGCGCCCGGCGATCTCGGCGACCTTGCCGAGCGGCACTTCGGCGCGCACGCTGCCGTAGCGGTCGGACACCGCGCGGATGCCGGCCCCGGCCTTGGTGAGCCCGGCGAGGAGGTCCGGCGAGACCTTGCTCGCGCGGATGTCGACCAGGACGGTCCCGGCCGCGGAGACGGTGGCCCCAGACTGCAGTGCGTTCAGCTGCTTCCCCACGCCCTTCGCGGCGACGAGCAGCTTGCTGTCTACTTTGGACTCGGCGGCGGTGCGGCCCGCCTTGACCGCCTGCAGGGCGGCGATCTGCTGCTGAGCGGTTTCACTGAACGCGTCCGGTGCGGACGCGGGTGCGGCCCCCGCAACGGGCGGGGAAACCAGGCCGAGCGCGGCGAGCAGCGCTGCGGCTCCGGCGGTGAACACGGTGGATCTCGATCTCGTGGAACGGGTACGACGCATGCGCGCCCTCCGATTCTCCAGGCGCGTGCCCCGACTCACGCTGACCGACGCCGGTGATCACCGGCTGGATCCAGCTAAGTACCGCGAGTTCTCCGTAAACATCAGCCGTTCGAGTGACAAAGGACGGATAATTTCCCGAACAGGCCGGATGATGTAGGCCGTTCAGCGCAGCGGCGAACCGGTCACCGGACACCCACCGGACAATTGCCCGCCCGCCACCCCGGCCACGGAGTGGGATGTCCACAAGCAACTCGCCGCCGGGCGTGCAACCGGCGGCCCCAGCGGGAAAGTTCGTTACGGGGTGCTCAAAGCACGAACGAGTCCGACCACGGCTGCGCCGCCCGCCCGGACAGCGCGTCCAACAAGGTCACCGCCTGCTTGTCCGTCAGGGACGCCACGAAGTCGACCACCGCCCGGCCGCGCGCGAGGCCGCGCACCGCGTCCGGCCCCGTCACCGGCTCGCCCGTCGCTCCCACCAGCAGTTCCGGTGCCGTGCGGGCCAGCCCGGCGTACTCCGCGCGGGCCAGCTCGACCAGGTCGTGCAGCCGGCGGGGCAGGCGGGACACCTCGTCGCGGTCGAGCAGCCACGCGTCGAGCGCGTCGACCAGGCTCGACACCACCCCCGCCTGGCCGCGCTGGTGCAGCGCGAGGTCCGGCCGCAGCAGGACGAACCGGCGGTGCACGAACTTGAGCACCTGGACCTCGTGCCACTGGGCGGCCCGCAGCGAGACGTGCCCGGTGCGCGTGGACGGCGAGGCCAGCAGGAACACGCCGTCCACGAGGCGGGCCGTCCAGTTCGCGGAGAACGCCGCCGTGGCCTGCTCCGCCTCGATCGAGCCGTCGAACTCGCCGGCCAGCAGGCCGTCGACCAGCTCCGCGCGCACCCGCGCGACCGCCGCGGCGAAGGCGTCGTCGTCGACGATCCACGCGTCCTTGGCGTGCATGCGGCGGCGGAGGCGTTCCAGCGACCGGCCCGGGCGGCGCAGGTCCGCGTTCAGCGTCTCGTCGTCCAGCGACGCCAGCTCCCCCGCGTGGTCCAGCCACTGCCCCAGCTCGGCGGCGACCGGCGCGTGCTGCAGGACCCCGATGCGGTGGAAGTCCTGCAGGTCGTGGATGGCGTAGGCGATGTCGTCGGCGGTGTCCATCACGGACGCTTCGACCGTCTGCTGCCAGCCTTCGACGCGGCCGGCGAAGGCCGCGCGCGCCTGCTCGAAGTCGTCGAGTTCGGTGGCGTAGGCGGAGAACTTCGCCGCGCCGGTGCCCGGCAGGTCGCCCGGCTCGGCCGCCCCACGCGGCGGCACGGCCAGTTCCGACGGGTGCGGCGAGGGGTGGTGCAGCCGCAGCCACGGGTACTTCAGGACGGCGGCCCGCACGGCGGCGGTCAGGTCCAGCCCGATCGCCGACGGCCCGCGGACGTCGGTGGTGGTGATGATCCGGAACGTCTGCGCGTTGCCCTCGAAGCCGTCGGCGAGGCCGAAGCGGTGGCGGGCGATCCGGTCGAGCGTCTGCTCCCCGAGGTGCCCGAACGGCGGGTGCCCGAGGTCGTGGGCGAGCGCGGCGGCCTCGGCGACGTCGGGGTCGCAGCCGCCGAGCTTCTCGGCCAGGCCGGCGTCCGGGCCGCCGGTGATCCGCTCGGCGATCGCGCGGGCCACCTGCGCGACCTTGAGGCTGTGGGTCAGCCGGTTGTGCAGCAGCCCGGCCCCGCCGGCGCTGACGACCTGCGTCACGCCGCCGAGCCGCGCGAAGAACGGCGAGGCGGCGATCCGGTCGCGGTCGATCCGGAACGGGCTGGTCGCCAGGTCGGTGAACCCGCCGACGTTCGCCACGGGATCGCGCCGCGCGGCCCGCGGGTCGGTGTGCTCGCTGCCCTGATCCATGCGCCCGACCTTATCCGCCAGGTTCACCTGAACGGCGGGCAGGCGCGTGGGTATACCGGAGGTATGCCCCGACGGATGGTCACCACCCTGGCGGCGCTCGCCCTCGCACTGGCCGGGTGCGGCGCCCCGCCCGCCACACCCGGCAGCACGACCACGACCTCGACTTCGACCTCGACTTCGCCCGGGACCTCGACCAGGACTTCGGCCCCGGTGAAGCTCATCAAGGTCCCGGACGTCTCCGGCATGAACCACCAGGACGCCCAGAACGCGATGCAGCGCGCCGGGCTCTACAACCTGCGCGAGGTCGACGGCACCGGCCAGGGCCGCGCCCTGGTGATCGACCGCAACTGGCGCCAGACGGCCCAGGACCCGCCGGCCGGCACGGAAGTCGCTCCGGACACGGTGATCACCCTGACCGCGGTCAAGTACACCGACCGCTGACCGTGTCGCCCCTCCAATCACGAGTGATGCCTCTCTGATCACGCGTGATGCCCCTTCAATCACGGATGATGCCCCGCGGCGCACGCCGCTTCTTCCGCCGCAGACCGTGCGGCGAGGGGCCACGCCGGTGATCAGCGAGGCATCTCGCGTGATTGAGGGGGCATCTCGCGTGATTGAAGGGGCATCACGCGTGATTGGGGGGACGACACGGCGGGGGTCAGGCCTCCGGCGGGGTCGTGTACGCCTTCAGCGTGCGGTCGGCGGCCGCGCGGGCCTTGGCCGGGTCCGCGCCCGCCGCCACGTCGGCCTCGTACCACGCCTCGTTCGACGCCGTCATGAACCGGATCCCCTCCGGTGACATCATCCAGGCCATCGCCGCCTCCGGGTCGACGGCCGTGCCCGGTGCGGCCAGGTGCAGGACCAGGCCGACCAGCGCCCCGTCCCAGCCGATGCCCACCGCGCCCGGGCCGAACTCGTCCCAGCGGTCGTCGACGTGGGCGACGTGCTCCAGCTCGAACCGGGTGCCCTCGCCCTCGGGCGTCAGCCGCACTTCGATCCAGCTGACGTTGCCGCCGAACTCCCACGTCGCGGCGAAGCTCTTCGGCGGCTCGCAGCGCTCGACCGTGCCGCCCGCGTTGCCCTCCAGCTGGTACTTCCCGCCGACCTCCAGCTCGCCGCTGACCGGCAGGAACCAGCGCGGGATGCGCTCGGGGTTCGTGACCGCGTCCCACAGGTCGTCGACGTCGGTGTCGTAGACCTGGCTGATCGTCAGGACACGGGCCTCCTTCCCCTCGATCACCCGGTCGCCGAGCGTCCGGCGGACGGCGCTGATCTGGTGGCTGACGTCGATCACGAACCTTCTCCTTGGTCGAGGCGGCGCTCGCGCTTGCCGCGGGCGATTTCGGTGGCCAGCGCGTCCAGCGGCGGCGTCCAGTACCGGCGGAACCGGTCGAGCCAGTCGTCGATGTCACGCAGCGGGGCGGGCCCGACCGCGTACAGCCGCCTCGTGCCGTCCTGGCGGACGACGGCGAAGCCGTTTTCGCGCAACACCTTCAGGTGCTGGGAAACGGCCGGCTGCGAGATGCCGAACTCGGCCCGGATCACCTCGGTCACCGCACCGGCGGCCCGTTCGCCGTCGGCCAGCAGCTCGAGGATCCGGCGGCGGACCGGGTCGCCGAGGACGTCGAACGCGTGCACCCGGCCAAGCTACAAGCACCAACTTATATAAGTCAACACTGAAACAGTTGCGCCGATGGGGGTAACCGACGGTGAACATCAGTCGACATCGGTTCCGCTTGGCCGCGCGACCCGCGACGATCGGGGCCGTGAAGTCGCCACGCGCGGTCCGCTTCGCCTTCCAGCCGCTGTACAGCCTCCACACGGGGGGTGTCGTGGCGCACGAGGCGCTGGCCAAGCCCGGCCGCGGAACCGTCCCCGAGCTGCTCGCGCAGGCCCGCCGGGACGGCAGGCTCGCCGAGGCCGACCTCGGGCTCGCGGTCGCCGCCGTCCGGCAGGACGCCGAACACCCGACGTCGCTCCCCCTCCACCTCAACCTCTCCGCCCGCACCCTGGCCGCACCCCAGGCAATGTACGACGACCTCCTCGAAGAGCTCGGCGACGCGGGCCGGCGCACCCGCGACGTCGTCCTCGAGATCGGCCCGCCGTTCGCCCCGCTGCCCGCCGGCCGGGCGCTCGCCGGGATGCGGGAGCTGACCGAGCTCGGCTTCCGGATCGCCCTCGACGGCCTCGGCCGCGGCGACCTGCCGCTGGGCCTGCTCGTCGAGGCGCCGATCGACCTGGTGAAGCTCGACCGGACCGTGCTGCGCGGGCTGCCGGACGACCCGGCCGCGGCCGCCGTGGTCGAGGCGCTGCTGCACTACACGAACCGCACCGGCACCCGGCTCGTCGCGACCGGCGTGGAGACCGGCGCGCAGCTGGACGCCGTCCGCGGCCTGGGCGTCCGGATCGCGCAGGGCCACCTCCTCGCGCCGCCGACCGCCGCCGGTCCCGCGCCGGCCCTGCTGACCCGCGGCCGTCCGTCGGGCGGGGCGCCGGCACCGTGCGTCGGCGACTTCCTCCGCCCGGCGACGACCTTGCCGGAGACGGCGACCTGCGACGAGGTCCGCGAAGTGCTCGCGGCCGCGGACGCGCCGGGCGGCGTGGTCGGGGTGGATGAGCTGAACCGGCCGCGCTGGTCGGTCGACCGGACCCGGTTCCTGGTGGCGGTCACCGGCCCGTACGGGCACGCGCTGCACGCGAAGCGCCCGGCGGCCCGGCTCGCGGACACCCCGCACACGATCGAGGCCCGCGCGGGCGCGATGGAGTTCCTCGAGCTGGTCACCGACGCCGACTGGGGCCGCACGGGCGACGACGTGGTCGTGGTCGACGAGCTCGGCCGCTGCCTCGGCGTGGTGCTGGTGACCGAGGTGGTCCGCGGGGTGGCCGAGGCGAAGGTCGAGGCGGCCGCGGCGCTGAACCCGCTGACGCGGTTGCCGGGCAGCGACACGATCGCCCGCGACGTCACCCGCCGGATCACGATCGGCGAGCCGTTCGTGGCGGCCTGGCTGGACATCGATGCCTTCAAGGCGATCAACGACACGGCCGGCTTCGCGGCGGGCGACAACCTGATCCGCGAGCTGGGCGCGGCGCTGACGGAGCTGGCCGGCGGCCTGCGGCGGATGCGGGTGAGCCACGTGGGCGGCGACGACTTCCTGGTGGTGTGCGACGTCGACGAAATCGCCACGGTGGCGGGAGCGCTGCTGGACCGGGCGTGGACGGCGGAGGGCCTGCCGGTGACGGTCTCGCTGGCGACGCTGGTCTGCGCGAGCGGGGCGATCGGTTCGTACCAGGAGGTTTCGCGGTTGCTGGCGCCGTTGAAGAAGCGGGCGAAGGCGGTGCCGGGATCGAGCTGGGTGCTGAGCCGCCCGGGTTCGGACCGGGTGGAAGTGTTGCGGGGCATCGGCACCCGCGGTTTACAGGCGGCCGCGGGCTAGGTCGGTCACAAGCCCGGGCACCGCTCTCACTGCCAGTCGAGCGTGAGCTGAGCCTGGATCGCCGCGGCCGCCCAGGCCACGTAGTCCTCGTGCGGCCAGCCGCACACCGTCGTCAAGTGGTCGTACGCCTCGTGCGAGGTGATCAGGCCGATCGCGTCGGCCAGGCGACCCACCGAACCGCCCGGCGCAAGCTCCGCCGCCACCAGGCGTTCCGCGATCTCCGCCCGGCGCACCACCGCCAGTTCCGCGCGGACCGCCGCCACCTCCGCGTCCGCCGCGGCCGCCGTGGTGAACGCGCGCCAGATCGGCAGCGACCCGCGCACCCCCGCGGCCACCCTGGCCACCACCGCGGGCAGGTCCGCCGGGCCGGCCGGGCCCGCCAGCGCGTCCAGGTCCACCGCGTCCGGGTCGCCCGCGAAGCCGGCGCGGAACGCGGCCAGCAGCAGCTGCGGCTTGCGGCCCGTCTGCGTCACCGTCTCCAGGCTCACCCCCGCCTCCGCCGCGATCTGCCGCATGCTCGTGCCCGCGTAACCCCGTTCGGCGAAGAGCTTTCCGGCCGTCGCCACCACGTGGGCCCGGGTGCGCCGGGCGCGGGCCTCGCGCACCGGCGACTCGTACCGGCGCCGCGCGCCTTCGGGTATCGTCATCAATTGGATGGTACAGCGTATCGCTCAAAGGGGGAGCCATGACCCGGGTACTCGTCTGCGTGCAGCCCGCGCGCGGTCACGTCGGGCCGACCAAGCCGGTCGTGGAGGCACTGGTCGCCGCCGGGCACGAAGTCGCCGTCGTCACCGGGGCGCGGTACCGGGAGGCGTTCGAGGAGCTGGGAGCCGGCGTCGCCGTCCTGCCCCCGGAGGCCGACTTCGACGAGACGGACCTGAACGGCTCGATCCCCGGCCGCGCCGGGCTGGGCGGGCTCAAGCTCGCCCGGTTCGAGCTCACCCACTTCGTCCGCGCGATGCCCCACCAGCTGAGCGTCATCGACGCGCAGGAAGCCGACGTCGTGCTGTGCGATCCGCTGATGATGGCCGGGCTGGCGCTGGTCCGGCGGGCGGCCCGCCCACGCCTGCTGACGCTGGGGTTCCTGCCGTTCCTGCCGCCGGTCCCGACCGCCGCACCCGGCCACCCGGTCCGCGGCGCGCTGTTCGAAGCGCTCGTGCCCTGGGTGACCGGGCCGGCGCAGCGAACGGCGCGCGACCTGCTGGGCGGCGACCCCGGCATGCTCTTCACCGACTGGCCCCTGCACGGCGACGGCGTGCTCCAGATGACCTGCCCCGGCTTCGAGTACCCGCGGCCGGGCGTGCCCCTGCACTTCATCGGGCCGACGACGGTCAGCGCGGCGAGCGAACACCCGCTGCCGCCGTGGTGGGCCGACCTGAACGGCTCCCGGCCGGTGGTGCACGTGACCCAGGGGACGGTGGCGAACGACGACCTCGGCCGGCTCGTCGAGCCCACCATCGACGCGCTCGCGGACGAGGACGTCCTGCTCGTCGCGACGACGTGCGGCACGCCGCTGCGGCCGGGTCCGCTGCCGGACAACGTGCGGGTCGCCGACTTCCTCCCCTACGACGAGCTGCTCCCCCGCTGCGCCGCCATGGTGAGCAACGGCGGGTACGGCGGGGTCAACCACGCCCTCCGCCACGGCGTACCGCTGGTCGTGGTCGGGGCCAGCGAGGACAAGCGCGAGGTCGCGGCCCGGGTCACCTGGTCGGGCGCCGGCATCGGCCGCGCCCGCGCGTCGGCCTCACCGCGGACACTGCGGCGGTCCGTCCGCGCGGTACTGGACGACCCGCGTTACCGCGAACGCGCGCGCGAACTGGCCGCGGAAATGGCCGCGGGGCCGACGATGGACGAGGTGGTCAAGCTCATCACCGAGCCCTCCCGCGGCTTGTCGTGAGTGGTAAGGCGGGTTCTAACCCGCCTTACCACTCACGACCCCCGGGCCCCCAAGGGCCCCACGAAGGCAGAGGGGGCGGGAGGCGAAGGAAGGG
>NZ_JBSGBQ010000040.1:0-91311 GCF_053601335.1 Amycolatopsis sp. NPDC004747
CCCCTTTTCCCTGTTTGTTGCGGGGGGGGGGGGGGGGGGGCGGCCCATTGCCGCCCGCCCCCGCGCTTCCGGTCGCGGTTTGCTCAGGCGTGCCAGGCCGGGTCGCGGCCCAGGAATCCCATGAGCCGGTCCTGCGCCGAAGCGTCTTCGGCGACCGGCACCGCCGGGCCGAACTGGCCGCTGTCGCGCAGGAGCTGCTCCATCGGCCGCATCGCCGTCAACGCCTCCGCGCAGCGCTCCTGCCCGAGGTCGGGCTCCCGCCCGAGCGCCTTCGCGAGATCCCACGAGTGCATCCAGACGTCGCCGGTGTAGAACTGCGCGATCGCCTCGTCCACCGGCCGGTCGCCGGTGTGCGGGTTGCTGAGCACGCGGCCGGCCGGGTCCTCGAGGATGGCCTGGATGTCGGCGACGTGCTGCTTCCACGCTGCCGCCGGGTCGGCGTCGACGGGCAGTGCCGGGAGGTCGATCCCCGCGCCGCGGAGGAAGTCGCGCGGCCACTCGACCAGGTGCCGCACAACGTCGAGCGCCGTCCACCCCGCCACCGGCGCCGGGCGCGTCCAGTCGCCGTCCGAAGCCGATTCGACCAGCTCGGTGAAGCGGGCCGCGTCGGCGGCGTGCTGCCGGGCCGGGGTCATCGGGCGAGCAGTTCGTCGAGCTTGGCGTACCCCTCGTTGACCCCGACGTCCATGCCGCTGGCCAGCATGCCGTCGCGGGTGGCGAAGTCCGGCACCACGCTCAGCACCTGTAGCCGGGTGCGGCCGTCCTCGAGCTCTTCGAGGGTCAGCGTTTCCAGCGCCACGCCGTCGGGTTCGCCGTCGTAGGTGAACGTCCACACGATCCGCTCGTCCGGCCGCACCTCGTGGAAACTGCCGTGGAAGGCGGCGATCTCCTCGCCGTCGCGGTCGTTGGCGAAGGCCCATTCGCCGCCGGTGCGCGCGTCCCAGCGGGTGATCCGGGTGGTGACCGAGTGCGGCCCGACCCACTGCGCGTACAGCTCGGGGTCGACGTGGGCGCGGAACACCTGCTCCCGCGGGGCGTCGAAGTCCCGGACGAGCCGGATCGTCGGCACCTTTTCGTCGGCCAGGATTTCGGTTTCGTGCTTCGCCGTGGTCATGACGCGTCCTTCCGGGGCCGGGTTTCCCCGCCGCTCATGCGGCCCAGCAGGGCGTCGAGGCGCCGGTAGCGCTCCTCGGCCTGCCGCCGGTACCGCTCGATCCACTTGGTCATCAGGTCGAACACCTCCGCGTCCAGGTGGACCGGACGGCGCTGCGCGTCCTTGCTGCGCGTCACCAGCCCGGCCTCCTCCAGCACCTTCACGTGCTTGGAGACCGCCTGGAGGCTCATGTCGTAGGGCTCGGCCAGCTCGCCCACGGTCGCGTCCGCGCCGGCCAGCCGCGCCACCAGATCGCGCCGCGTCGGGTCGGCCAATGCCGCGAACACCCGGTTGAGCCGCTCGCTGTCTTCGTCCACCGGTTCGTCCTCAACTGTTCGGTTGAGGACGACCGTAGGCGGCGACCCGGGCATTGTCAACCTGAAGGTTGAGAAAGGGTCCCGTGCTGATGCCCTGCGGGTATCACCGGCGCCGGAAGAGGTCTTGGACGCGGGCTCCCGGCCGGGGCGAAAGTGGCCTGGTAGGCGAAAGGAGCAGTGATGAAGGTCTTTCTGACCGGCGGGTCCGGCTACATCGGCCGGGCCACGATCGCGGAACTGGTGCGGGCGGGCCACACCGTCGAGGCGCTCGCCCGCAGCGACCGCGCGGCGGCGGCCGTCGTGGCGGCCGGGGCCACCGCGGTCCGGGGCGGTCTCGCCGACCTCGACGTCCTCGCGGGCGGCGCCGGCCGGGCGGCGGCGGTGATCCACCTGGCCCAGGCCACCTCGGGCGAGGAGGACCTCGCCGCGGCGACGGCGATGGCCGGCGGTGGGACGTACGTGCACACCGGCGGCACCTGGGTGTACGGCGACACCGGCGGGGTGCGGGACGAAACGGCGCCGTGGGACCCGCCGGCGGTGGTGGCGTGGCGCGGGCCGGTGGAGGAGGCGGTGCTGGCCCGCGCGGCCCACCCGGTGATCGTGCGGCCCGGTCTGCTGTACGGCGGCGAAAACCGCCTGATCGACGCGTTCTTCGTCCAGCCGGGCCGGGAGAGCGGCGCGATCCCGTACATCGGCGACGGCGCCAACCACTGGGCCCTGGTCCACGTCGACGACCTGGCCCGGCTGTACGTGGCGGCGTTGGCGGCGGAGCCGGGATCGGTCTACGTCGGTGTGGGCGGGGTGAACCCGACCGCGAAGCAGGTGGCCGAGGCGTGCGCGCACGCCGCCGGCCTGGAAGGGAAGACGGTGTCGATCACGCTGGAGCAGGCGCGGGCGGCGATGGGGCCGGTCGCGGACGCGTTCGCCCTCGACCAGGAGTTCCGCCCGGCCAAGGCCGAGCGGGAGCTGGACTGGCGGCCGCGGTACCCGGATCCGTTGCGGGTACTCGCCGAGGGCCGCTGACGCCGTCTACTGTGGACTCGCGGCGGCCCGGGGAGTGGCCGAGCCGTCGATCCCCGCCCACCCACGAGGTGTTTCTGGCACAGTGGGCGTATGGGGGAGGACCTTGCCGCCGTGGTGGCGGCCGCCGTGCCCGTCGTCGCGGCCGTGATCCCGGCCGCGCCCGCCGCGGTGCTGGGCCGGCTGCGGTTCGAGCCCGAGCCGCGCCGGTTCCCGGACGAGCCGGAACCGACGGCCGCGCTCCGGGCCCTGCCGGCGTGGGTGGTCGAGCGGGTGCACGGCGCCGTGGAGCTGACCCTGGCCCGGCTGGAGATTCCGGCGCCGCCGGTCGCGGGGACGTTGAAGCCGCCGCCGGACGGGAGCTTCGGCTTCCTCACCACCGACGGGGAAACCGAAGCCGTACGGGAAACCCGGTTGCTGGTGCACACCCAGCCCGGTCTCTTCGAGCTGGTGGCGAAGCTGACCGCCGACCTGACGGCCGGCACGACCGCCGAAGGCGACGAAGCCGCGATCGCCGCCGCGCACGGCGCCCACCACCTCGCGACCGCGCTGGTGGTCACGACGATCGCCGCCCGCGAAACCGGCCACCCCGGTGTCGCGGGCATCGTCGGGACGGCGCTCGGGGCGGCCGCCGTCCTGCTGCGTTCGAGGCCGATGCCCGAGGGCTACGCGGCGGCGCTGCGGGAGAAGGAACGTGCCGAGTACCGCCTGCCCCAGCACGGAAGCACGGCCGCGCACGTCCGCGACCACGTCTTCGCCCTGAGCGAAGGCGATGCTCCGGCCGTGCGCCACGGCTTTGCGGACAACGGGCTCGCGGAGGTCGTCGACGGCGGGGTGGTCGTCCGCACCGGCACGGAAAACGGGCACGTCCGCGTCGGCGTCCGGGTGCTGGCCGAGCCGCCCGCCGCGGTGGAAACCCTGGGCTGGGAGGAAGTCGTCGACCTCAGCTGGCACGCGGAGCACGGCTCGGCCGGCGTCGGCGGGGGCGTGACGACGCCGCCGTGGCCGGGCGACTACCGCGTCCGCGTGCACGCCTACGGCCGCGACGACCCGGAGACCGAGAGCTACGACCTCTGGATCTGGGCGGCGCCGCCCGGGCCGCCGGTGGTGCACGCCCGGGCCGACCGCCTCGGCCACCGCCTGCGCGGCGAGCCCGAGCCGCCGGTCGTCGACCGGCCCGAAGTGCGCTACCGCTGGATCGGGCGGTCCCGCCTGACGGTGGCGGCGACCGTCACCGTGGTCACCGGTCTCCCGGTGGACGAGGTCGTGCGTGCCTTCGGCGCGGACCCCGCCCGGCCCGAGCCGCTCGAGGACCTGCGCGAGGCGTACGCGGATCCGTGGCTGGCGGTTCTCGACCTCGACGGCGTCGTGGTGGCGATCGAGGAAAACGGCTACCACGGCTCTCGCGAGTCCGTGCTCACCGCCGCGTCCCGCGCCGGCCGGGCGGCGAGCATGTTCTGGAACGTCAACGCGGTGACGCGCCTGTCCTTCGCCCGCGCCGGCGAAGTGCTCGCTTCGTTCGAGCCGGGGCTGGGGGAGCCGTCCCCGGACGGAGACGTCATCGCGGCGCTCGCCGGTCTCGATCTGGAGAACCACCGCGACGGCACCGAGAAGGGCCTGGTCGCCGTCGAGCGGTTCACCGGCCGGGGCCTGTACCCGGAAGACCTCGAGGACATCGACCGGCTCGGCGTGGCCTACCGGATCAGCGACCCCGGTTGACCGCGCTGATGTCGTCCTGAAGCCGTTCCCGGACGCTCGATCGGGCGTCGCGCGGCGCGGGCACCGGCCGCTGGGACGGCTCGCCCGCCGGGCCCGCCACCGGGTACACCCGGTCTTCGCCCGGCAGCGGGACGCCGGGGCAGATGGTGGCCGCCGGCCGGGCGGAACCCAGGTAGAAGCCGTTCACCAGATCGTCCACACACGAGTTCCCGCTGACCGCGTACTGGCCGTGGAACGGCGAATCCGCCACCGAGATCATCGGGATCCCGGCGGTCCGCGCCGCCGCCTCCGCCTGTTCGTAGCCGGTCTGCGGGTCGAACTCGCCCTGGACGACGAGGATGTTCTTCGCGGCGCGCGGTGAGAGCGTGGGCAGGTCGTGGCGCGGCGGGTCGGACCAGAAGCCGCACGCCTCGCTGAGGCCGTACGCCCAGCCGAACAACGGGTAGGCCGGGCCCTGCAGGTCGCTGAGCAGCTTGTACCAGCTCGCGGGCCGTGTCGGCTGGTCGCCGCACGCCACGGCCAGCCGCGTGCCCGGGACGTCGGCGTAGTCGGGTTCCGGCGGGTCCGCCGCCACGTCCGCGGCGGTCAGCCGGGCCGCCGGACGGCCGAAGACGGCCCGCGAGGCGCGGTCGAGGTCGTCCCGCAGCGCGGCGGGCGGCGGCTTGGCGGCTTCGCCGTCGAGCGCCGCCGCGCCCTTGGTGAGGACGAGGGCGCCGGTCATCCACTGCCGGGTGCTGCCGTTGCCGACGAAGACCGAGTCGAAGACGTCGGGCGGTACGCCCTTGGCCTTGAAGTAGGCCCGCAGCCGTTCCCACTTCGCCCGGACCTCCCCGGCGGTCTTGCCGAGCTGCTCCGGGAACCGGCGGGCCAGCCACGGCGCGTAGACGCGGTCGAACTGGCGCTGGTCGATCTTCGGGAACGCTTCGAACGCGGCCTGCAGGCGCCCTTCGAAGTTCACGCTGGAGTCGAGGACCAGCTTCCCGGCGCGGTCGGGGAACAGCGACGCGTACTTCGCGCCGAGCCAGGTGCCGTAGGAGAAGCCGAGGTAGTTCAGCTTCTCGTCGCCCAGCAGGGTGCGGATCAGGTCCATGTCGTGCGCGGTCTGCCAGGTGGTGATGAACGGCGCGAGCGCGTCGCTCTGGCACGCCTCGGCCAGCACCCGCGGGGTCCGCTGGTGCACCGCGATGCTGGCCGCCGAGCGGTCGCGGGCGTCGAGGTCGTCGTCCTGCGGCAGCCGGCCCAGCGGCACCCGGCACACGTACCCGTCGTCCGGGCCGCCTTCCTGGCCGGTGCCGCGCGGGTCCATGCCGATGATGTCGTAGTGCTCGTTCAGCGACGGTTCCAGCCCGGCCAGCGCCCCGGCGAGCGACGTTCCCCGGCCGCCGGGGCCGCCGGGGTTGACCAGGATCGCGCCCTGCCTGCTGCCGGTGGCGGCTGCGCGGCTGATCGCCACCTGCAGGTCGGTCCCGGCCGACGGCGCCGCCCAGTCCCGCGGGACGCTGATCCGCGCGCACTGGGCCGTCCGCTGCTTGAATGGGCAGGCGCCCCAGGAGACTTCCTGGCTCCGGTACGGCGCGAACGGGTCGGGCGTGGTCGCGGCGGCGGGTGCCGTGGCCGCGACCAGGACCGAGACCGCCACCGCCAGCCCAGCTCGGGACGTTCGCACCGCAGTCTTCCTTCCTCGCGCACCGGCCGGGCAAGATCAAAGCACGGCGAACGGGACGGTGGCAGCGCGAAAACCGCGGCTCGCCGGATGGTTCCTTCGATCCGGTGAACCCCGCGGTGCAGGTCAGGTGCGGTACGGGCCGTGGTTGCCGAGATCCGGGCTCACCCGTGGCCGGGGGCCCTCCTGGCCCGGGACCGGGGTGACGGCCGGCCGCCACGCCGGGTCCGTCGAGGCCGGCTCGACGACCACCTCGGTGGCGGGCTGGACGTAGGTTTCGGACACCGGCCGCTCGGGTTCGCGCTCCTGGAAGTGCTCTTCGACGATCCGGTCCTGACGGCGGCGGGAGAGCACGGCCAGGGTGAGCACGTGGGCCACGGCCATCAGCAGCAGGAAGACGCCGAGCCTGCCGACCAGCGCGGCCGTCGACCCCGACCACTGCGGGCCGACCACCGAGAGCAGGGCGAGCACGCCGAACGACACGAGGTGGAAGACGGTCACCACCATCCACGCCAGCGAGCCGCTCCCCTCCTCGCCGTCCGGGCCGCTGAGGTAGCGGCGGCCCCCGCGGTAGAGCACCTGGCCGTCGGCCACCACGAAGACCAGGCCGATGAGCAGGAAGCCGGTGAGGTCGTTGTCGGGCATGCGTCTCCTCCTCGTTTCCGGCGGGATACCCGGCTCGGCCGCGCCCGGACGGTGATTCACCGGAACGAGCGAACGACGGCGGTCACACCCGGGAATCATTCGCGGCTCCCGGACGTCTGAGGGGGCGTGAAGAAGATTGGCTTCCTGTCGTTCGGCCACTGGTCGCCGGGCGCGCACTCCGAGACCAGGTCGGCCGCCGACTTCCTGCACCAGTCGATCGACCTGGCGGTGGCCGCCGAGGAGCTCGGCGTGGACGGCGCCTACTTCCGCGTGCACCACTTCGCGCGGCAGGCGGCCAGCCCGTTCCCGCTGCTGGCGGCGATCGGCGCGCGGACGTCGAAGATCGAGATCGGCACCGGCGTGATCGACATGCGCTACGAGAACCCGCTGTACATGACCGAGGACGCGGGTTCCGCGGACCTCATCTCGGGCGGCAGGCTCCAGCTCGGCATCAGCCGGGGATCCCCCGAGCAGGTCATCGACGGCTGGCGCTACTTCGGGTACGCCCCGGGCGAGGGCGAGACCGACGCCGACATGGCCCGCCAGCACACCGAGGTGTTCCTCAAGCTGCTGGAGGGCGAGGGCTTCGCGCAGCCGAACCCGCGGCCGATGTTCGCCAACCCGCCGGGGCTGCTGCGCCTCGAGCCGCACTCCGAGGGCCTGCGCGAGCGCATCTGGTGGGGTTCCGGTTCGAACGCGACGAGCGTGTGGGCGGCGAAGCTGGGCATGAACCTGCAGAGCTCGACGCTCAAGGACGACGAGACGGGCGAGCCGCTGCACGTCCAGCAGCGCAAGCAGATCGAGGCCTACCGCGAGGCGTGGACCGAAGCCGGCCACGAACGCGAGCCGCGCGTGTCGGTCAGCCGCAGCATCTTCGCGCTGACGAACGACACCGACCGCGCCTACTTCGGGCGTGACCGCCACTCGCGCGACCAGGTCGGCATGATCGACGAGAACACCCGGGCGATCTTCGGCCGCTCCTACGCCGGTGAGCCCGACGAGCTCGTGCGGCAGCTCAAGGAGGACGAGGCGATCCAGGCCGCGGACACCCTGCTGCTGACGATCCCGAACCAGCTCGGGGTGGACTACAACGCGCACGTGCTGGAGAACATCCTGGAGCACGTGGCCCCGGAGCTGGGTTGGCGCTGACCGAACGGCGGCCCGGTGGCGGCCGGGCCGCTCTTCGTCAGCCGTGGGTGACCTTCAGGCCGTAGAACGCGACCCGGGCGCCCTTCGTCGTGCTGTCCGAAGAGGACTGGTTGTACGAGCCCGCCTTGAAGTACTGCTTGTACGCCTTGAACGACGCCGGGATGCCGTAGTGCGTGGTGGTGCCGTTGACCGTGAGGTCGATGGTGTTGCCGCCGGAGATGCCGATCGTGTAGGTCCACGTCTTGCCGAGCGAGACGTGGCCGACGGTGTGCGGCGTCTGTCCGCCGTCGGGGGAGTTCTCCGTGCCCAGCACGATGTCCCCGCTCGCCCGGTAGTACAGCTCCAGCAGCGGTTTCGTGGACGAGCCGCCGGTGCCGAGGTGCACCTGGCCGACGCACACGTTCGACGTCACGGAGACCACGCGCAGGGTCGCGCTCAGCTTGTGCGACCCGCTCAGGGACCAGTTCGCGGCCGACCCGTCGCGGTTCATCTCGCGCAGCTCGGACCGCGCGTAGTTCGAGTTCGGCGTGGTGACGCCCTTTTCCGGCGCCCAGAAGGTCATCGCGCCGTCGCGGGTGTCGGTGTAGAAGTAGCTGTCCTGGAAGCCGTTCGGCCCCTGTAGCCGGGACGAGGAGATGGTCGTCGGGCTGCCCGGCGAGCCGACCGGCTCCTGCAGCTGCCAGATCGAGAGGTCGAAGTTGCCGCCCGGGGCGACGGACGGGTCCGCCGCCAGCGCGGGGGACGCGGTCGCCACGGCCAGGGCCGGGACCGCCAGGAGGGTGAGCAAAGCGCGCACACGCATCGTCGGGTGTCCTTTCAGACGGTAAATGGTCTGGACAACCCGGCGGCGTGGCACTCACGGTAGGTCGGCGCTCACCCCTTGTCAAGATCGCCGGAGACGCAAAACGGGCCCGGCCGAGGTCGGCCGGGCCCGTTTTGCCGAACGGGATCAGGCGAGGTCGAAGCGGTCCAGCTCCATGACCTTCGTCCACGCGGCCACGAAGTCCGCCACGAACTTCTCGCGGGCGTCGTCGCTGGCGTAGACCTCGGCCAGCGCGCGAAGCTGCGAGTTCGACCCGAAGATCAGGTCGACCGCGGTGGCGGTCCACTTGACCTCGTCGGTCGTCACGTCGCGGATCTCGTAGACGTTCTCCGCCGACTCCGACGCCTTCCACTTGGTGCCCGGCGCGAGCAGGTTGGCGAAGAAGTCGTTGGTGAGCACGCCCGGCTTGTCCGTGAAGACGCCGTGCGCGGCACCAGCGTGGTTCGCGCCGAGGGCGCGCAGGCCGCCGACCAGGACCGTCATCTCCGGCGCGGTCAGGTCGAGCATGTACGCGCGGTCGACCAGCAGCACCTCGGGCTGGCGCTTCTCGCCGGCCCGCAGGTAGTTGCGGAAGCCGTCGGCGCGCGGCTCGAGGACCTTGAACGTGTCGACGTCGGTCTGCTCCTGCGAGGCGTCGGTGCGGCCCGGGTGGAACGGCACGGTCGTCTCGACGCCGGCGTCGCGCGCCGCCTTCTCGACGGCCGCCGAACCGGCCAGCACGATCAGGTCGGCCAGCGAGATCTGCGCGCCGCCCGCCTCGTTGAACTCGCGCTGGACGCCCTCGAGGATCTCCAGGACCTTGCCGAGCTGCTCGGGCTGGTTGACCTCCCAGTTGCGCTGCGGCTCCAGGCGGATCCGGGCGCCGTTCGCGCCACCGCGCTTGTCGGTGGAGCGGAAGCTCGCGGCCGACGCCCACGCCGTGGAAACCAGCTCGGACACCGACAGGCCGGACTCCAGCACCTTCGCCTTGAGGGCGGCGATGTCGGCGTCGCCGACGAGCTCGCCCTCGACGGCCGGGACCGGGTCCTGCCACAGCTGCGGCTCGGCGACCCACGGGCCGAGGAAGCGGCTGACCGGGCCCATGTCACGGTGCAGCAGCTTGTACCAGGCCTTGGCGAAGGCCAGCGCGAACTCGTCCGGGTTGTCCTTGAACCGCTGCGAGATCGGGCCGTAGATCGGGTCGAAGCGCAGCGACAGGTCCGTCGTGAGCATCGTCGGCTTGTGCTTCTTGTTCGGGTCGAACGGGTCCGGGATGATCTCCGGCGCGTCCTTGGCGACGTACTGCTTGCCGCCGCCGGGGCTCGTGGTGAGCTCCCACTCGTAGCCGAAGAGGATCTCGAAGAAGCGGTTGCTCCACTCGGTCGGCTTGTCGGTCCAGGTCACCTCGAGACCACTGGTGATCTGGTCCGGGCCCTTGCCGCTGCCGAGCGTGTTCAGCCAGCCGAGGCCCTGCGCCTCGATCGGGGCACCCTCGGGCTCCGGGCCGACGTGGTCGTCGGCCACGCCGGCGCCGTGGGTCTTGCCGAAGGTGTGGCCACCGGCGATGAGGGCGACGGTCTCCTCGTCGTTCATCGCCATCCGGGCGAAGGTCTCGCGGATGAAGTGCGCCGCGGCCTCGAAGTCCGCGCTGCCGCGGGGACCCTCGGGGTTGACGTAGATGAGGCCCATCTCGGTCGCGCCGAGCTCCGGCACCATCTCGGTGTCGCTGGCGTAGCGCTCGTCGCCCAGCCAGTCGTCCTCGGGGCCCCAGAAGATCTCCTCCGGCTCCCAGGTGTCGACGCGGCCGAAGCCGAAGCCGAAGGTCTTGAAGCCCATCGACTCCAGGGCGACGTTGCCGGCCAGGACGAGCAGGTCGGCCCACGAGATCTTCTGGCCGTACTTCTGCTTGACCGGCCACAGCAGGCGGCGCGCCTTGTCCAGGTTGGCGTTGTCCGGCCAGCTGTTCAGCGGGGCGAAGCGCTGGCCGCCGTCACCGGCGCCGCCGCGGCCGTCGTAGATGCGGTAGGTGCCCGCCGCGTGCCAGCTCATCCGGATCATCAGGCCGCCGTAGTGGCCGAAGTCCGCCGGCCACCAGTCCTGCGAGGTGGTGAGGACGTCGGTGATGTCCCGCTTGAGGGCCTCGACGTCGAGCTTCGCGAACTCCTTGGCGTACTCGAACTTCTCGCCGAGCGGGTTGCTCTTCGACGAGTGCGCGTGCAGCGGGGTGAGGTCGAGCTGGTTCGGCCACCAGTCCTGGAGGGTGCGCGGCCTGCCACCCGTCTTCGGGGACGGCGAGTCGATCGCCGGGTTCTCGCTCTCGCTGCCCTGCGAAGTCACCGAGTCGTGCGCGACCGGGCAACCGGCCGCCGCCTTCTTGTCCACGCCCTGCGCGGAGGACGGGTTGTCCTGGGTGGAGCTCATTTACTTCCTTCCGGGAGCGGCGAATCATTTCGGGGACGTTCGGCCGCGCAGCCGGGGCAGGTGCCCCAGTAGACGACCTCCGCCTGGTCGATCACGAAACCGTGGTCGTCCGAAGCGGTGAGACAGGGGGTGTGGCCGACGGCGCAGTCGACGTCGGCTATCGCCCCGCACGAACGGCACACGACGTGGTGGTGGTTGTCACCCACCCGGGCCTCGTACCGGGCGTTCGCCCCGGCCGGCTGGATGCGCCGGATCAGCCCGGTTTCGGTGAGGGCCCGCAGCACGTCGTAGATCGTCTGGTGCGACACCGTCGGTTGCTCGGCGCGCACCAGTTCGATCACCGTTTCGGTGTCGACGTGGGGATGCTCGCGCAGCGCGGCCAGCACGGCCAGCCGGGGCCGGGTGACCCGCAGCGAAACCGCCCGCAGCTGTGCTTCGAAGTCCGACATCGCCGCCGACCCTAGGGCCTTTTCTGGAATGGGTCAAGTTTTGCCGCCCATCCGTGTGGCGCAACCGGGGTTCACGCTGAGTCAGCGGCACGGGTTAGGCTCCGGGCATGCCGGACACGCAGTACGAAGACCTCCTCCGCCACGTCCTCGACGCGGGCGCCCGCAAGGGCGACCGTACCGGTACGGGCACCAGGTCGATCTTCGGGCACCAGCTGCGGTACCGCCTGTCCGAAGGCTTTCCCCTGATCACCACCAAGAAAGTCCACTTCCGCTCGATCGCCTACGAGCTGCTGTGGTTCCTGCGCGGCGACGCGAACGTCTCGTGGCTGCGGGAGCACGGCGTCACGATCTGGGACGAGTGGGCGGCCGACGACGGTGATCTGGGTCCGGTGTACGGGGTGCAGTGGCGGTCGTGGCCGACCCCGGACGGCGGGCACGTCGACCAGATCGCCGAGGTGCTGCGCACGCTGCGTGAGAACCCGGACTCGCGGCGGATCATCGTGTCGGCGTGGAACGTCGCCGACATCCCGCGGATGGCGCTGCCGCCCTGCCACGCCTTCTTCCAGTTCTACGTCGCCGACGGCGAGCTGTCCTGCCAGCTCTACCAGCGCAGCGCGGACCTGTTCCTCGGCGTGCCGTTCAACATCGCGAGCTACGCGCTGCTCACGCACATGATCGCCGAGCAGGTCGGGCTGCGCGTCGGCGACTTCGTCTGGACGGGCGGGGACTGCCACATCTACGACAACCACGTCGACCAGGTCCGCACGCAGCTGGCCCGCGACGCCCGGCCGTTCCCGACGCTCGGGCTGAAGCCGGCGGAGAGCCTCTTCGGCTACACGTACGAGCACTTCTCGGTCGAGGGCTACGACCCGCACCCGGGCATCAAGGCGCCGGTGGCGGTGTGATCGGGCTGGTCTGGGCCCAGTCGGCGAACGGCGTCATCGGGCGGGACGGTTCGCTGCCGTGGCACCTGCCCGAGGACCTCAAGCACTTCAAGGAGCTGACCGCCGGGGCGGCGGTGGTGATGGGCCGCCGGACGTGGGAGTCGCTGCCGCCGCGGTTCCGGCCGCTGCCGGGCCGGCGGAACCTCGTGCTGTCGTCGGCCCCGCAGGACGGGGTGGAGACGTTCGTGGACCTGCCGTCGGCGCTGGCCGCGGTGCCCGGCGACCTGTGGGTGATCGGCGGCGCGGCGGTGTACCGCGCGGCGCTGCCGTTCGCGGACCGGATCGTCGTCACCGAGCTGCGGGAGTCCTTCGAAGGGGACACGCACGCACCCGAGGTCGGCCGTCCGGCGGACGCCGTGGGGGAGTGGCTGGAGTCCTCGACCGGCCTGCACTACCGCTTCCTGACCTGGGGCTGACGGCCCGGGCTCAGGCACCGACGTGCACGTGGGCGGCCCAGCGCGTCGGCAGCGCGGGGTAGGCGTCCCGCTGGCGGCGCACCGTTTCCGTGAGCGCGGCCGCGGCCCGGGTCGTGTCGGCGGGCCGGCGGCCGTGCCCGGTCAGCGCCGCGTACACCGCGGTGGCCGTCTCCGAGCTGTCCCCGATGTGCCACAGGGTGCCGACGACCTGGCGGAACCCCGCGAGGTGGAAGGCCGAGGCCAGGTTCAGCGGCTCGTCCAGCAGGGACGCGCCGGGGCCCGCGGTGTCGCACGCGGACAGGAACGCCAGCCGGGCCCAAGTGGTGCGCAGGTCGCGCACGAACGACGGCGCGAACATCCCGCGGGCGATCACCAGCCCGCCGGTGTTCGGGTGCCCGGCCCAGCCGACGGCCCGGCCGTGGCAGGCGAAGTGCGCGATCGCGTGCTCGTGGAGCCCCTCCTTGATGGCGCCGGCCGTGGCGTCGTCGTCGAGGAGCACGGTGGAGCCGGGCAGGGCCGCGGCCACCGCCGCCGCCTCGGCCCGGGCGCCGGGCAGCACGGGGACGCCCTCGCGTTCGCCGACCCCGACGACCAGCGCGGTGGCGCGGGTGTCGGGAGGCGGGGGCGAGGTGACGGTGTCGGCCAACGCGGCGAGCGACGGCGTGTACGAGGAGACGACCCGGTCGAGCACCGTCCGGCCGGCTTCTTCGCGGTGCCGCCCGGCGGCGTGCAGCGGCAGGCCCGCCGCCACGCCGATCGGGCACCACCACAGCCGCCCGTCGGCGACCCGGTCCAGCACCGGGCCCGCCGTGGTGTCCCACAGCCACTCCAACACGGCGTGCACGTCGAGCTGGGCCTGCTCGCGCCGGTCGAACGAGGATGCCGGGTCCTTCACGGCGGCGAGCGCCGCCCGCAGCTTCGCGATCTGCGTCCGGGCGGTGACCACGCTCATCTGCCGCAGCGGCACGGGATCGACGGGGCCACCGTCGCCAGGGACGACGAACGCGGTGCCGGTCGCGCTGACCACCACCGCCGTGTGCCCGGCCAGGCGGGCCCGCAGGTCACCGAGGGAGGGCGGCCGCAGCAGATTCCCGAACCCCGGCAGCGTCCGGACGGTTTCGAGCAGCTCGTCGCGCCGCGCGGCGAGCCGCCGGATCCGCTCGACGGTCTGCGGGCGCGGATCCCAGTCACGGACGGAGGTCCGGCCCTGGTACTTCACCTCGACGTGGAACGTCAGGTCGGCGTAGGAGTCGGCCTGGTTCAGGTCCTTCTCCACCTCGCTGAGCTCCTCGGCGAGCTTCGGCGAGGCTTCGCGCAGTTTCGCCCAGCCGCGGCGGATACCCCACGACTCGCCGAACAGCACGGCCCGGCACTGCTCGAGCAGCTCCACCGCCCGGTCCAGTTCGCCCGATCGCACGCCGGCGTGCACCACCTGGTCGGCGAGGCCGTCGACGACCCGGACGGCGCCGAGCCGCCGGGTGTGGGGCAGCGCCCGGCTGACCGTCGCGGGAATGGCGGCGATCACCCGTTCCTGGGCGTCCAGCCACGTCGACGGGTCCGCCTCGGCCAGCATGTCGGCCTGGGCGCGCTCACACGACATCCGGCGCTGCGCGGTGGTCGCCGGGTGCGCTCCGACCGACCGGTAGTGGACGATGGCGAGTTCGCGCAGTTCACCGGACCGCGGCCCGCCGAACGTGGCGAGCTCGCGAGCCGACCGGGCGAGGGCGAACGCCCGCAGCGGCCACCAGTGGTGCTCCTGCGGCGTTTCGCGGACGGCTTTCTCCGCCAGGTCCAGCGAGTCGTCCAGCGCGTCGAGGTCGCCGCAGTGCCGGTAGCGGTGGTAGAGCAGGTCCGCGATGGTGCTCTCGATGCGCGGGTGGTCGGCGTGGCCGGCCGGCAGCAACGCCAGCGCGGCCCGGTAGGCCTGTTCGGCTTCCCGGTACGGTTCTTCGTCGGTCACCTTCATGGTCACCGCCTGGGTCTGCACGGCGGAGGCGTAGTTGTAGAGCATCCCGACGCGGCGCACGTCGTCCGCGGGAATGGTGGACACCGCCTGTGCGCCTGCTTCCACGGCCTTCGCGAACAGTTCGTGGTCCCCGTCCTCGGCCACCTGCCGGGCCGCGGTGCACAACGTCGACCAGCGCAGCGGGAGGTTCTCGTCGCCGGGCGGGGTCAGCGCGATGGCCTCTTCGATGAGGGCGACGGCTTCCCGCCCCGCGGCCGGGTTCGCGTCCAGTTCGTACTGCCGCTCCAGCGCGGACGCGAGGGTGTCGAGCCACAGGGCACGCTGCGCGTCGTCCCGCGCGGGCAGTTCCACCAGGGCGCGGGCCGCGCCGACGGCGATGCCCGCGTCGTCCGGCGAGCGGGTCTGGAGGGCGACGGTCGACGCGGCGTGGGAGAGCGCCCGCTGCAGCCGGGCTTTCCCCGCGTCGTCGGGCAACGTGGTGTACAGCGCTTCGGTGACCGCGTCGTAGGCGAGACCGATCGCGGCGTCGTCACCACCGAGTTCCCACAGGTCGACATGTCTGCCGTAGAGGTCGAGCAGGACCTCCAGCCGGTCCTCGTGGTCGAGCGGCAGGCCGAGGGCGAGCAGCCACGTCTGGTCGCGCCGTTCCAGCAGGACGCCCGGCACGATGTCCTGCCGGCCCAGGGCGTCGACCTTGTCCCGCTGCGCCTGCAGCACGACGGGGTCGCGGTGGCAAGAGCGCAGGAACCGGGCGACGTCGGGCCCGATCCGGCAGCTGAGCTCGTGTTCGAGCTGCCCGAGCGCGGGCACCGCGGCCGTATCGCCGAAGTCCCGCTCCAAGGCGTCGGCGAGGTCGCGGCACGTGACGAGCGCACCCGCGAGGTGGATCGGCGCGGCGCCGTCCGCGTAGAGATCGGCCTCGTACTGCGCGAGCTCCACCAGGATGTCGCGCCACACCGGCCGTTCCCGCAGCGCCAGCTGGGCGGCGGCCCGGTAGGAGGCGAGCACCTGGCCCCGCCGCCAGCCCGCCGCCACCTCGGCGCGGGCGAGGTCGACCAGTCGGCGGGCGCGTTGCGGGTCGTCGCCGGGCGTCCGCGCCAGCACCCGGTTCAGCGTGCCGACGGCCTTCCCGGCGTGGCGGTTCGTGCCGTCGAGCTCGTCGAGCAGGAGCAGCAACCCCGCCTGGTCGACGAGGAGCGCGGCCTTCATCCGCTCGTCGTCAGTCGAGTCCGCCGCTGCGGTGTAGGCGTTCACGACGGCGATGAGCGCATCGGTGTCCTGATATTCGTCGAAATCGGCGCGCGCCACGATGATGTCCCAGTACGGCTCCGACGAGGTGACCGCGGCGACCGCGGGATCGGCCTGCGCACCGGCCGAGGACGCCCAGAATTCTCGGTCGACCAGGCCGTCGAACCCGCTCTGCGCGCGATACCGGTGCCAGTGCGCCCGCGCGAGGTACGGCAGCAGCTCCCGCGGGCACTCCGACCGCGGCGGGAGCGCGGCGGCGAGCAGGGCGCCCACGTCGCCGGAGTACTCGAAACCCTCGACCACCGATCGGACGTCGTCGTACACGTACGGCCCCCTGCCCTCTCCCGGTCACGGTAGCGTGTCCCGGACGGTGGCGAAGGGGGTTCGGAGAACGGCATGGCACCAACGACCGGTCCGCGCGTCGGCATCCTGTGCGAGCAGGCAGGGGAGGCACTGGCGGAGCGAGCCGCGCGGTACGGCGTGGCGGATGTGCTGGCCAGAGTCGTCGCGGGGGCCTCCCGCGGCGAAGTGGCCGAACCGGACCTCGACCGGCTCGACAGCGCCTTCGCCCAGCACGGCATCGACCACCTGACGCGGGACAGCCGCAGCTTCGAACCCTGGCGGGGACCACGGGAAGTCGTCGTCACGGCGTGGGAGTGCCCCACCGGCGCGTGCCCGCGCGCAGCGACCGGCGAGCAGCCGTCGTGCCGGCTGACCGGGCAGCCGTTCCGGGAGATCCGGGTCGAGCTGTGAACGCCTTCTTCACCGAGCTCGGCAAGAACCTGGCCGGCCGGTGGGCCGCCGCGCTGGCGGTGCCGGCCGCGGTGTTCGTGGCCGTTGGGGTCGTGGCGGCCGTGCTCGGCCCCGCGCACGCCCTGGACTTCGCGTTGCTGCGCAGCCGCGTGACGACGGTGTCCACGGGACCGGCCCTGGTGTGGGCGGCGGCGGGCTTCCTGGCCGCGACCACGCTGGCGGGCCTCGCGGTGAGGGCGCTGGGCGGCGTGGTCGTCGCCGCGTGGGGCGCGGGCGGCACCGGTCTCGGCCGGCCTTTCGTCGCGCTGCGCCGCCTTCGCCGCCGCCGCGCGGCGGCGAAGGCGGACGCCGCGACCCTGGCGGTCCTGGCGGACCGCGAGAACCGCCCGGCCAGGGCGGCGGCGCGACGCGCGGTGCTGCGCCGCGACGCGATTTCCGAGGTCGAGCCGGAGGCCCCGACGTGGGCGGGTGACCGGCTGCGCGCGGTGGCCGTCCGCGTCCGCCGTGGCACCGGCCTCGACCTCACCACGACCTGGCCACGGCTGTGGCTGCTGCTGCCGGACGCGGCGCGGGTGGAGCTGACGACGGTCCAGGAGCGGTGCGCCTCGGCCGCGCGCACGCCGGTGTGGGGCCTGGCGTACCTGGCGGTCGGCGTGTACTGGTGGCCCGCGCTCGTGCCGGCCCTGTGGCTGCTGCTGGTTTCGCGGTGGCGGATCCGCCGCTCGGTCGGGGTGTACGCGGATCTTGTCGAGGCGGCGGTCGACCTGCACGGGCGGGAGGTGGCCGAGCGGCTGGGGTTCGAGGCGGTGGGGCCGCTGACTCCGGAGGTCGGGGAGCGGGTCAGCGAAGCGATCCGGAAGCGGCCTTAGCGGCGCCGGCCCGCGGCCGTCCGCCCGCCGGGCCGTTGCGCTTCCCGGGGTCCGCGCTATACGGTTGGCTGCGAACTAGAACACGTTCCAATTCTAGTGGCCGGTCGTAGCGAGGAGCGGACATGGCGAAAAGGGCGGCGCGCGGCGACGAGGCCGACTACGTCGTCGTCGGGTCGGGGAGCTCGGGCGCGGCGATTGCGGGGCGGCTGGCACAGGCTGGGGCCAGCGTGATCGTCCTCGAAGCCGGCAAGAGCGACGAACAGCTGCTGGTGAAGAAACCCGGGCTCGTCGGGCCGATGCACGCCGTGCCGCAGCTCAAGAAGCCGCTCGACTGGGGCTTCTACGGCGTCCCGCAGAAACACGTTCTCGATCGACGGATGCCCGTGCCGCGCGGGCGGGTCGTCGGCGGCTCCAGCTCCATCAACGGCATGGTCTACGTCCGCGGCAACCGCGCCAACTTCGACTCCTGGGCCGCCGAGGGCAACGCCGGCTGGGACGCCGACAGCGTCAACGCCGCCTACAAGCGCATGGAGGACTTCGAGGACGGCGAGAACGCCTTCCGCGGCGCCGGCGGCCCGATCCGGGTCACCCGCGCGAAGAACCCCCAAGAAGGCTCGCTGCAGTTCGTCGACGCCACCGCCGACGCGCTCGGCTGCAAGATCCTCGACGACTACAACGCCGAGTCCCAAGAGGGCGTCAGCCGGATGCAGCAGAACGCCGCCGACGGCCTGCGCTACAGCGCCTCGCGCGGCTACCTCCACCACCTCGCGCCCCCGACGCTGGAGCTGCAGGATCGGGTGCTGGTCGAGAAGGTGCTCATCGAGAACGGCCGCGCCACCGGCGTCGAGGTCCTCGACCGCGGCCGCCGTCGCACCATCCGGGCCGGCAAGGAGGTCATCCTCTCCGCCGGCGTCATCGGCTCCGCCCAGCTGCTCATGCTGTCCGGTGTCGGCCACGCCGAGCACCTCAAGGAACACGGCATCGACGTCGTCGCCGACCTGCCCGTCGGCGACAACATGCACGACCACATGTTCCACGCACTGACGTTCCACGTGACGACCAGCAAGAACAAGGGCACGGCACCGTACTTCGCCCGCGGCCTGGCCCGGGAGCTGCTCCGCCCCGGCACCACGTTCCTGGCGAACTCGGTCTTCGAGGCCGTCGCGTTCCTGAGGACCTCGCAGGCCGGCGCGATCCCGGACCTCCAGCTGCACCTCCTGCCGTGGGCGTACGTGTCGCCGAACCAGGACGCGCCGATCCGGCACGACGTCGACAAGCGCCCCGCGCTCACCGTGCTGACCACGCTCATCTACCCGAAGAGCCGCGGCACGCTGCGCCTCGCCTCGGGCGATCCCGCCGCGGCGCCGGTCATCGACTTCCAGTACCTGTCCGACCCGGCCGACCTCGAACTGCTCGGCGAAGGCTCGGAGATGGTGCGCGAGATCTTCGCGTCCAAGGCGTTCAAGGGCGCGGTGAAGGAAGAGATCCACCCGGGCAAGGACCTCAAGGGCCAGGCCCTGCGCGATGCCATCCTCAACCGCGCGACGTCGGTCTACCACGGCGTCGGCACCTGCCGGATGGGCGTCGACGAGCTCGCCGTCGTCGGCCCCGACCTGCGCGTGCGCGGTGTCGAGGGCCTGCGGGTCTGCGACGCCTCGATCATGCCGTCGATCACCGGCGGCAACACCAACGCGCCCTGCATCATGATCGGGGAAATGGGCGCCCAGCTCGTCCTCGGGAGCCGGTCATGACGCTCACCCCGCTTGAACTCACCCGCCCCGCGTCGGTCACGGACGCGTTCCTGCAGCAATTGGTCGCCCGGGTGCCCGGCTCGGCGGGCGGGACCTGGAAGCTGACCGAGGTCTACACCGGCGACCTGCTCGTCGAGTTGCCGCAGTCGACACCGGAGGACATCGAGCGGGCGTTCACCGTCGCGCGCGAAGCCCAGCGGAAGTGGGCGGCCACCCCGGTCAAGGAGCGGCTGGCGGTGTTCCGGCGGGCGCACGCGCTGTTCGTCGAACACGCGCGGACCGTCGCCGACCTGATCCAGGTCGAAAGCGGCAAGAACCGGCGGATGGCGATCGAGGAGACCTGCGACCCGCCGATGGTGATGAGCCACTACCTGAAGCGGGCCGCCCGGTTGCTGGCGCCGACCAAGCGCGGCGGCCCGGTGCCGCTGCTGACGACGTCGACCGAAGTCCGGCTGCCCAAGGGGGTCGTCGGCATCATCGCGCCGTGGAACTTCCCGTTCGCCACCGGGGTTTCCGACGCCGTGCCGGCGCTGATGGCCGGCAACGCGGTGGTGCTGAAGCCGGACAACAAGACCGCGCTCTCGCCGCTCTACGGCGTCCGGCTGCTGGAGGAAGCGGGGCTGCCCGAGGGGCTGTTCCAGGTGGTGTGCGGCGAGGGTCCCGACGTCGGCCCCACGCTGATCGACCACGCCGACTACGTGATGTTCACCGGTTCGACGGCCACCGGCCGGGTGATCGGCGAGCGGGCGGGCCGCAACCTCATCGGCTGCTGCCTCGAACTCGGCGGCAAGAACCCGATGATCGTGCTGGAGGACGCCGACATCGCGGAGGCCGTCCAGGGCGCGGTGTTCGGCGCGTTCGGCAACACGGGCCAGATCTGCATGCACATCGAGCGGATCTACCTGCCGGAGTCCCGGTACGAGGAGTTCAAGACGGCCTTCGTGGCGGCGGCCTCGGCCCTCGACGTCCGCGCGGCCTACGACTTCGGCCCCGACATGGGCTCGCTGGTCTCGCCCGACCACCTGCGCCGCGTCAAGTCCCATGTGGACGATGCGGTCGCCAAGGGCGCCACCGTGCTCTGCGGCGGCAGGCCCCGCCCCGACCTCGGCCCGGCCTTCTTCGAGCCGACGATCCTCGAGGGCGTCACCCCGGACATGCTCTGCGGTGTCACCGAGACGTTCGGCCCGGTCGTGGCCCTGCACAAGTACCGCACGGTCGACGAAGCGGTGGCGCTGGCCAACGACACCGACTACGGGCTGAACGCGTCGGTGTGGAGCACCGACGTCGCGGCGGCGCGGGCGCTGGCGGCCCGCATCGAATCCGGCAACGTGAACGTGAACGACGTCCTCGCGACCGCCTATGCGGCCAAGGGGACGCCGTCCGGCGGGGTGAAGAACTCGGGCGTCGGGGCCCGGCACGGGGACCAGGGCCTGCTCAAGTACACCGACGTGCAGAACCTGGCCGTGCTGAAGAAGCAGGTGATGGGGCCGCGGCCGGGGCAGGGCTACGAGAAGTACGTCGAAAGCATGCTTTCCGGGCTGAAGCTGATGCGGAAGCTGCGGATCCGGTAGCGCTCAGCGCGGGCTGTTCAGCCGCGCGCGCAGTGCCTGGCCGAACCAGCTGAACACCGGCTGCAGGTCCGGGAACGGGGGCCACCCGTTGATGGTGGCCACCCGCTGCCAGTACCGCGTGACGCGCGGATCACCGGCGATCTCGAGCCGGTCGAGGATCCACTGCTGCAGCCGGTCGTCGTCGGCCTTGCCGAACGTCTCGGCGTAGCGGGCGGTGAGCGTGGCGACGATGCCGCCCGCCTGCCCGGAATCCGGGGCGACGCCCGCGGAAAGGGCTCGCCCGACCTCGTCGCGCACGGTCTCGGTCAGGTCGTGGTGCAGGCCGGTGGTGTCTCCGTCGGCCCGCTGGGCCGCCTGGTACTCGGCCATCCGCCGCACCGCGGCCCGGAATCCCGTGTCCTGCACCAGTTCGACGAGCTCCAGCCACGCCTCGACCTGTTCGGGAGTGGCGTCGTCGGGGAGCTCCGGCATGCTCGAACGCAGCAGTTCCACCATGGCCGGGTTGGCGTCGACGCCGCCGAAGGTGTCGTCGATGAAATCGTGGACGAAGCGGCGCCGTTCGGCGTCGGACAGGTTCACCAGTTTGTGCATCAGCTCCATCTCCCGATGGCTTGATCCCCGGTTCGCGACCGCGGTCAGCACCGCACGCCGCAGGCGCAGTGACCGGATCTGCACGTCGAGGGCGGCGGCGTGCGCCGCGGCGACCTCGGCCAGCGAGGTCTCACCGGCCAGCACGCGCCGGACGGTGGCCAGATCGATGTCCAGCGCACGGAGCGTGCGGACCAGTTCCAGCCGGGCTACGGCGGCCACGTCGTACAGGCGGTAGCCGGCCGGGCTGTGGCCGGTCGCCGGAACGATCCCCCGGTCGGCGTAGAACCGGATCTTCTTCACCGACAGTCCGGTCCGTGCGGCCAGTGCCCCGATCGTGAGGAGGGTTTCGTCGTCCATGCCCCCAGCCTGCCGTCTCCCACCGGGGGAGACTCAACCGTCGACGAGCAGCCCGCGCAGCGGCCCCTGCAGCCGGGCCACCCGGCGGGAGACGCCCGGCAGCAGCACCAGCCGGTGGGTCCGCCGCTCGCCGCGGCGCTCCCGCTCGGCCTGCTCCTCGGCCAGCGGCCGCCAGAGGTGGTCGACGATGTCCGCCGGGCTTCTCTTTTCCAGCTCCGAGACCGGGTGCCCGAGGTGCTCGGCCCACAGCCGCAGCCGGGTCGCCCTGGCCACCTCCGGGTCGTCGGTGGCGATGTTGACCTCGGTGTCGTTGAACAGCGAGTGCTCGTTGAGGTTCGCCGAGCCCACGGTCAGCCACTCGTCGTCGACGATGCCGAGCTTCGCGTGGACGTACACCGGGGCCCCCGAGCCGCCGTCGTGGGCGCTGATCGTCGTGGCCAGCAGCCGCCGGTGGCCGTCGTCGGCGTCGAGCAGCCTGCCGAGCTGCCCGCGGGTGGTGTCCGAGCCGTTGCTGGGCTTGCGCGGCAGCAGCAGGACCACGCGGAACTCGTCGTCCGGCGGGTTCTCGAGCTTGTCGAGCAGCACCTCGGCGATCTCCGGCGACCACAGGAACTGGTTCTCCAGGTAGATCAGCCGCCGCGCCGAGCGCAGTGCGCGCAGGTAGCCGTCGAGGACGGTGAACTCGCCTTCGGGCAGGAAGCGGTAGGTGTCGTTCGGCACGGTCCGCTGCACCTGGACGCGGCTGCGGCCGGCCGGCGCCGGGACCGCCGGCTCGGGCAGGTCCTCGCCGGCCACCTCCGTCCACCGCCGCCGGAAGTGGCCGGCGACGTCGGCCACCACCGGCCCGCCGAGCCGCGCCATCAGGTCGTGCCACCCGATCGGCCGCGGCGGGTGCTCGGGGCTGTCGTGCCGGTCGCCGTCCAGCGCGGTGAGGTCGACCCCGCCGACGAACGCGACGGCGTCGTCGACGATCACCAGCTTCTCGTGGTGGCAGTGCAGGGTCCGCTCGCGGGCGTCGAGCACACAGCGCACACCGGTGCCGTCGGTGAACTTCCGCTGTTCGTCCCGAGCGAGCTTCCGCGACGGCTGGAAGGCGGGAAAGGGCGGCCCGGCCCACAGCAGCACCCGGACCTCGACCCCCCGCCCGGCGGCCTCGGCCAGCAGCTCGCGCAGGGTGGGCGACCCGGGCTCCCGGGTGAGCCGGAAGTCCGCACTGGCGTGCCAGTTGGCGATGTGCACGTGGGATTCCGCGCTCCGGATGGCCTCGGCAACGGCGGGCAGCGACTCCTCACCGTCGATCAGCACCTCGACCCGGTTGCCCTCCCGGACGGGCGCCCGGCCACCGAGCGGGTCCTGGGCGCCCCCGGGTTCGAGCACCTCGCCCCAGCCGAGCCGCCGCAGCCGCCGGTGGTGGTGTGCGCACAGGACGGCTTCCAGGCCGTCGCCGAGCCGCTCGTCCACCTTGTCCACGAATGAGTGAAACGTCTTCACCCGTCCCATGTCACTACAGATCGGCCGGGTTCGCCGTGCAGTGACGCTGCGTCAGAGGTCGAGCACCAGCCGCGGCGAACGGGCGCGGGACACGCAGAGCATCATCACCTCGTTCTCCAGCCGTTCCTCCGCCGTCAGCACCGAATCGCGGTGGTCCGGCTCCCCGCCCAGCACCCCGGTTTCGCAGGTGCCGCACGTCCCTTCCCGGCACGACGACAGGATCGTGACCCCGGCTTCCTCGACCACCTCGAGGATCGACCGGTCCGCGGGCACCGGCAGCACTCGCCCCGAGCCGGCCAGCTCGACCTCGAACCCCGTGCGCGGGCCGTCGTCCGGAAGCGGCGCGAACCGCTCGACGTGCAGGTCGTCCGGGCCGAGCGCCTCCACCGCGGCCAGCAGCGGTTCCGGGCCGCAGCAGTACACCGCCGTCCCCGCCCCGGCCGAGGCCAGCAACGTCGGCAGGTCCAGGAGCCCGTGCTCGTCCTGCGGGCGGAAGACGACCCGGTCGCCGTGCCGAGCGAGGTCGGCCGTGAAGGCCATCGAGGAACGGGTCCGGCCGCCGTAGACCAGCTGCCAGTCGTGGCCCGCGCGGGCGACGCTTTCCACCATAGGCAGGATCGGCGTGATGCCGATGCCGCCCGCGATGAACAGGTACCGCGAGGCCTGCACCAGCGCGAAGTGGTTGCGAGGTCCCTCGACCGAAACCAGGTCGCCGGCCGAAAGCGAGTCGTGCACGTACGCCGAGCCGCCGCGGCCGTCGGGTTCGCGCAGCACCGCGACCTGGTACGACGACGCGTCCGCGGGGTCGCCGCACAGCGAGTACTGCCGCACGAAGCCCGGCAGCACCAGGTCGATGTGCGCGCCCGGTTCCCACGGCGGCAAGGGCTCGCCACCGGGAGCTCGCAGGGTCAGGCGGACGACGCCGTCGGCCAGCTTTTCCTTGTCGTCCACCAAAAGCTTGAGAATCATCAGTGTCCTTCGGGGTGGGCGAGCAGCCAGTCCCACAGCTGCACCGGGTCGTCGAACTCGCGCTCGGCGCCGCAGTGGCAGACCGCGCGCAGCCGGTCGGTGCCGAGCACCCAGTGGATGCGGTTGACGCGGTCACCGGTGAGCATCGGGCGCGTCACGACGCCGCCAGCCGCTGCAGCATCCGGCGCGCCGCCAGGCCGCCCGTGTCGATGTTGATCGACAGCTCCTGGTAGCCCTCCGGCTCGGTGGCGATCACCCGTTCCAGGACGTCGAGGGCTTCGACGTCCTGCAGCACCACCGTGCGGTTGTTGTCCGCGAGGAACGCCGACACGCCTTCGTCGTCGAGCGCGAAGTCCCGGGCCACCGCCCAGAAGTCGTGCGTCGAGTGCTCGGTTTCCGGCGTGATGGCGTAGACGACCTCGACGTGGAAGGCGTCCGGGTCGCTGCCGTCCGGGTTCGGCACCGACCCGACCGGCGCGATGCGGCTGTGCAGCTTGTACAGGCACGGCGGGGTGTATTCGATGTCCTGCCAGCGCGTGATGCGGCCTTCGAGGCCGGTCGACTTCGAATAGAACGGCGGGCACGCCGCGTCGGCCATGTGCCGCGAGACGTAGACGATGCCGGCGTCCTCGTCGACCTCGGTGGTGATCGGCGTTTCGGCGACCTCCGGGGTGCCGATGTAGCCGCCGTGCAGGTAGGTCTCGTGGGACAGGTCCAGCAGGTTGTCCACCAGCAGCGAGTACCGCGCCTTGAGCGGTTCCATCCCGCGGACCGTGGTGTAGTCCGGCGAGTCGAGCCAGGGGGCCCGCGGAATGGCCGCCGCGTCGGCCTTCGCGGGGTCGCCGATGAACACCCAGACGAAAGAATCCTGCTCCACCAGCGGGTAACGCGTCAGCCGCGCGGTCCGCGGCACCCGCGTCTGCCCGGGCACGGCCACGCACTTGCCGTCCACGCCGTAGGTGAAGCCGTGGTAGCCGCAGACGACCTGGTCGTCGACCAGCCGCGAAGGCGCCTGCGACAACGGGAACCGCCGGTGCACGCACCGGTCGGCCATCGCGGTGACGCTCCCGTCGCGGGTCCGCCAGAACAGGATCGGTTCCCCGCAGACGGTACGGCTGAACAGTTCGGTGCCGATCTCGGATCCGTAGGCGGCGACGTACCACTGGTCGCGGGGGATGGCGCTCATCGGGTCGTCCTTTCGTGGTGGGCCGGGTCACAGCGTGGGGGACCGGCCCGGGCGCCACGAAGGGCTATTTCATAAGACGGAAAGCGCGCGGGAAATCGCGCGAGCGCTCGTCATCACCAGCGGCGCGAGCGCGTGCGGTGCCACGCTCCCGTACCGCACCACGAGCGACACCGCCGCCACCACCTGGCCACGCGCGTCGTGGATCGGCGCGCCCACCGACAGCGCGTCCAGGGTGACCTGCCGGTCGCTGATCGAGAACCCGTGCGTCCGGACGTCGGCCAGCAGGTGCCGGACCCGGTCCGGGTCGGTCACCGTCTCGCTCGTGTAGCGCTCGATCGGGCTGCCGAGCACCTCCTCCTGCACCTCGGCCGGGGCGTGGGCGAGCAGGACGAGCCCGACGCCGGTCGCGGTCAGGGCGAACCGCCCGCCGACGCGGGTCAGCACCGGCACCGCCCCGGAGCCGGCGATCCGCTCGATGTACACGACCTCGGCGCCTTCGCGGACGGCGAGCTGGACGTTCTCGCGCGTGATCTGCGAAAGGTCCTCCAGGAACGGCAAAGCCAGTTCCCGCAGGCCCAGGCCGCGCGGGGCGAGCGAACCCAGCTCCCACAGCCGCAGGCCGACGCGGTAGACGCCGGCCTCGTCGCGCTCCAGCGCGCCCCACTCGCAGAACTCCCGCAGCAGCCGGTGGGCCGTCGCGGCCGGCAACCCGGTCCGGCGGGCGACCTCGGTCAGCCGCAGTGCCGGCCGGTCCGGCGAGAACGCCTCGAGCACCCGCAGCGCGCGTCCCAGCACCGGCCCGGTGGCGCCGGGAACGCGACCTCGGTGCGGCACGGCGACCTCCGGCGGTGTGGCTCAGAGGTCCACTATGCCCCGCGCGGCCCGGCGCGCGGCGGCCGCGTCCCGGCGTTCCTCGAACCGCGACGCCTGCGTGTCGAGGCCCTTGACGAACGTGGCGAGCTCCTCCCGGGCGGCTTCGCCGGCCGCGCCGAGGCCGGTCAGGTCGAAGACCTTCCAGTACCGCAGCAGCGGCTGGACGACGTCGTCGTGGTGGATGCGCAGGTCGTAGATGCCGGCCTTGGCCATCAGCGCCGCCTTGCGCTGGAAGCTCGGGATCACCGCGCCCGGCATCGCGAAGTTCAGGACCTCGTCGGTGATCGCGCGCATCATGGCGTCGGGCGAGATCTCCAGCGCCGCCTTGACCAGGTTGCGGTAGAAGACCATGTGGAGGTTCTCGTCCGTGGACACCCGGGCGAGCAGCCGCTCGGCCAGCGGGTCCTGGGTGTAGCGGCCGGTGTTGCGGTGCGAAAGCCGGGTTGCGAGCTCCTGGAAGGAGACGTACGCGCAGACGTTGAGCAGCGGCTTGTCGCCGGTGTCGTAACCCGCCTGCATGGTCTCCATCCGCATCCGCTCCAGCTCGACCGGGTCGACGGCGCGGGTGACCAGCAGGTAGTCGCGGATGCAGATGCCGTGGCGGCCCTCTTCGGCGGTCCACCGGTGCACCCAGGTGCCCCACGCCCCGTCGCGGCCGAACGCGCGCTCGATCTCGCGGTGGTAGCTGGGCAGGTTGTCCTCGGTGAGGAGGTTGACCTCCAGGGCGGTCCGGGCGATCGGGTTCACCCGGGACTGCTCCGGGTCCCACGCTTCACCGCCGAGGTCGGCGAAGTCGCGGCCCTGGCTCCAGGGGACGTACTCGTGCGGCATCCACTCCTGGGCGGCGGCGAGGTGCCGGTTGAGGTTCTCTTCGACCGTGCCTTCCAGCTCGTGCAGCAGGCGGGTGGTTTCGGGGACCGGCATGGGGGAACGTCCTTCCGTACCTACGCAACCGTAACTTACGGTGCCGTAGGCTACGACAACGGACGCGGCAGGCGGGAGGTTCCCCGGACGCGTTCACCGGGTGAAGTCGAACACGTAGTCCTTGAGGAGGGGCCCGAAGAAGCTCATCGCGCTGACCCGCACCACAGCCTGTCCGGGGACGTCACGAGCCTGGGAAAGGACCCGGCACTTCGCCGCCGGGTCGGCCGGAACGACCTTCGTGATCCTCGGTGACGCCCCGGCCGGTACCGCGACGGTGTACGACGGCGCGCCCGCGTCGAAGCCGCCGATCGTCCGGACGCCGACCACGATCCGGATCGAGAGCGGCCCGTCCGTCGGGATCGCCCGGCCGCTGAACTCCTGCCAGTAGCGCACACAGGTGTCGCGCCAGGTGCCCGTGTCGGCCTCGTGCGCGGCGAGCTTGGCCTTGACCTCGGCGAAGCGCCGCGCGTCGAGGTGGGGCTCGAGCGAGTCCCAGGCCCGGCGCATCCAGCTCACGTAGTGGACGCCGGTCTGGTAGCGGTACACCAGCTCGTCCCAGAAGATCCGGCCGGTGCGCAGCCGCCGGTCCCACGGCACGTGGTGGAACCACATCAGCAGGTTTTCGGGGACGGTCTCGATGTCGGCGTACCGGGCCGCGAGCACCGGGAAGTACTGCGCGGTGAACCCGCTGCCGGTGGGGGAGCGGTCGTAGCCCAGCCCGGCGCGGTCGGCCTTGTTGTAGTACACCGGGCTCCAGTCGTCGCGCGCGAGCCGTTCGGCGGGGTTGGGGCCGTAGTGGTCGCTGGACCGGAACTGGTGGGCAACGCCGAGCGGGGTCTGGTAGCTCACCAGCGCCTCCCGCGAGCCCATCATCATCGCCACGATCGTCCCGACGACGAAGTCGCGGTTGCTCCAGGTCAGCCGGACCCAGTCTTCGGCGATGCCGCGCGCGTCCAGCGTCCAGTCCCACGCCAGCCTGCCGAAGGCGTAGAGGTTCGCCTGCGCGAAGTGGTGCCCGGTCAGGTTGTCGGCGTTGCCGAAGTTGGCCACGCCGACGATGGCGCTGTCCGGGTGGCCCTGGGCCGTGCCGTCCACGACGTTGCCCACCAGCCGCTTCGCCAGCAGCCTGCCGTCCGGGCCGGTCGCGTGGGTGTCGGACTTGAGCACCTCTTCCCACAACGGGCCGAGGTAGCACAGCATCGTGTTCTGCCCGGTGTACTCCTGGGTGACCTGCAGTTCGATGGCCTGGTTGGTGTGTTCCATCCGGCCGAACAGCGGGTTGGCCGGCTCGCGGGCCTGGTAGTCGAGCGGCCCGTTCTTGGTCTGCAGGAACACGTTTTCGGCGAACCGGCCGATCGTGCCGTCGGGCTGGGGCTCGTCGTCGATGGGGCCGAACTCCAGGTAGGCGCGCTTGAGCCGGTCCGGATCGACGTCGGCGTTGTAGACGAAGGTCCGCCAGAAGATCCGCATGCCGAGCGGGGCCACCGCCGCCGCCATGCCGTTGGCGCCGTCGCCGTGGTCGTAGCCCAGGTCCTGGGGGCCCGGCTGGCCCTCGGAGTTCGCTTTGACGGTGAAGCCCGTGAAGTCGGGGATCGCGGCCTGCAGCTGCCGGGCCCGGCGCGTCCACCAGCCCTGGAACTCGGCGCTGTAGGGATCCAGCTGCTCGCGGGTGAGCGTGTCGGGCGCGAACCGCGCGTCGGTCGGGGCCGCGTAGTTGATGGAGACCGCCAGCCTGATCCCGTACGGGCGCAGCGCGTCCGCCAGCGCGGCTTCCTGCTCGATGGCGGCCGGCGTGAGGTAGAAGCTGTTGGCGTTGACGTTGTTGATCGTGATGCCGTTGATGCCCACCGAAGCCATCGCCCGTGCGGCCACGAGGTACCGGTCGAGGATCACCGGCAGGTTCAGCGCGGCGGACGCGCCGGTGGCGGTGAAGTCGAACATCGCCCCGGTTTCCCCGTTCAGCCCGCCCGTGCCGGCCGGGTTGTTCCCGGCGTAGAGCCGCTCAGTCTCCCAGTGGTTCAGGTACCGGTGGTTGATCTTCGGGACCGACCGGATGTCCAGGTCCGCCACCGGTTGCCGGGCCTGGAGCCGCCGGAGGAAGGCGAACGTCCCGTACAGGGCGGCGAGATCGGTGTTGCCGGCGATGGCGACCACCCGGCGGCCGCCGCGCGAGAGCGAGCGGATGAGGTAGCCGTCGGTGCCGAGCGGCGTCAGGTCGCGCGCGGGGACGAGCCCGCGCACCAGCGGAGAGCTGTCGGGGGTGCCGACGACCACCGCGCGGTCGGGGCAGCCGCCCGGCACCGGCACCGGCCGCCCCAGCAACCCGCCGAGGCCGCGGACGAGTTCGTCCCGCGCCGCTTCCAGGGTGCTCCGCACCAGGTGCTCGGTGGAGCCGGGGGCCATGGCCAGGTTCGCGGTGTGGCGGTGGACCGGGGTCCGCCCGGCGTTCTCCACGACGATCGCGCCGAGCGCGGCCCGGTACCGGGCGAGGAGGCCGGGATCGTCGACCGGCTCGTACCGCAGCCACAGGTCCGAGCCGTCGTAGTCGCCCGGGAAGGCGCCCGGCGGGTTCGCTTGCGCCGGAACGCCACCGAACATCGAAGTGGCCACGGCAGCTCCGCTGCCGATCAGGAAGGATCGCCGCCGCAGACCGTTCTCGTCGCTGAGAGACAAGGTTTCCCCCATCGTGTCCGCCGGGTATTTAGTTCGCTTCTCGCACTATTGCGGGCGGGTTCCGCACTGTCAAGAATTGGCGATATAGCGGGGATTCCCGAAAGTTTCGGCGTGTCGGGACGGCGTGCTCCGGCCCGGGTGATCCGCCGTGTCAGACTGCGCGGCGATGCTCACCCCCGACGATCTCGCCGACCTGCTCGACTGCGAACACCGCAGCGTCCTCGTCCAGGCGCTGGCCGCGGACCTGCCGGGAGCGCCACGGCCCGCGCTCGCCGAACCGGGCCCGCGCCGCGGGCACGCGGCGGCGATGCTCGCGCGGTTCCGCGCCGACGGGCGCGAGGTCGCCGAGATCGACGTCGAGGACACCGCGCTCGCCGCCAAGGCGACGGAAGAGGCGCTGCGGTCCGGCGTGCCGGTGGTCCACCGGGCCGTCTTCCTCGACGGCGAGTTCACGGCGCAGGCGGACTTCCTGGTCCAGGACGCCGAAGGCCGTTACGAGGTCCACGACGCGAAGCCGGTCCGGCAGGCGACGCCCGCCGCGGTGGTCCGGCTGACGGCGTGCGCCGACGCGATCACCCGGGCGGGCCGGCCCGCCGGGCCGCACCTGCACCTCCGGCTGACCGACGGCGGCACCCGGACGCTGCGCGTCGAGGACTTCCGGCCGCTGGTGGCCCGGCTGCGGACCCGGCTGGCCGGGCGGCCGCCGCGGCTGCCGGTGCCGTTGTGGGCCGACGAACGCCCGGCCTGCGCCGGCTGCGGGTTCGCCCAGCACTGCACGTCGGCGCGGGAAGCCGACCGGGACCTCTCGCTCGTGGCCGGGATGCGCGGCGACCAGCGGCGCAAACTGGTGGCCGCCGGGCTCGGTTCGATCGACGCGCTGGCCGCGGCCGGCCCGGCCGACCGGCCGCGGGACCTGTCCGCGACGGCCTTCGCCACCCTGCGCGCCCAGGCGGCGCTGCAGGTCCGGCAGGACGCCACCGGCGAGGTCGCCTACGAGATCGTCGACCCGGACGAGCTGGCCGCCCTGCCGTCCCCGGCACCGGGTGACGTGTTCGTCGACCTGGCGGGCGATCCGCACGCCCTCGCCGGCGAAGGGCTGGAGTACCTCTTCGGCGCGTTCGGCGACCGGCAGTTCACGCCGTTCTGGGCACACAGCCGCGCCCAGGAACGCCGGGCGTTCGAGGAGTTCGTCGACTTCGCCGCCGCCCGCGTCGCCGAGCACCCGGGCTCGCACGTCTACCACTACGCGCCGTACGAGGTCACCGCGATCAAGCGGCTGGCGGCGGTGCACGGCACCCGCGAGGAGACCGTCGACCACCTGCTGCGCAGCGGCGCGGTCGTGGACCTGCACGCGGTGGTGCGCAAGGCGCTGCGCGTGTCGCAGCGGTCGTACTCGATCCGGCACCTCGAGCCGCTCTACCAGCCCGGTGCCCGCGGGAAGACCGCGGTGTCCGACGTCGAGGCGTACGAGGAGTACCTGGCGCTCGCGCAGTCCGGGGAGCCGGAACGCGCCGACGAGGTGCTGCGCCGCATCGGCGAAAACACCGAGGACGACTGCGCCTCCGCGCAGCGGCTGTTCGAGTTCCTGCACCGGGTGCGCGCCGACGCGGGCATCGAGCTCCCGGAGCCGGCGGCGGAATCCGCGGAGGACGCGCTGCTGCGCGCGGCCGAAGAGGACGTCGCCGCCGAGCGGCGCGCCGAACGGGCCGCGCAGCTGGCCGCGCTGGTCGACCCCCTGCTCGACGGCCTGCCCGACGACCCGGGGCGGTTCACCCCCGACGAACGGGCCCGCGCGCTGCTGGCGGCGTCCGTCGGCTACCACCGCCGCGAGACGAACCCGGCGTGGTGGGAGTACTTCCGCCAGCTCGCCGCGCCCCTCGGCGACCTCGAGGTGGACACCGCCTGCGCGGTGCCGGTCTCGCTGGAAGCGGGGGAGTGGGTGCCCCCGGCCGGGCGGGCGCGCACGGCGAAGCGGACGCTGCAGCTGGCGTGCGACCCCGACCGGCCGCACCCGTTCGCCCCCGGTGACGACGTGCGGCTGCGCTACGGCGACACCGCCCGCGACGCGAAGGTCGTCGCCGCGTCGGCCGTGGAGCTGACGCTGGAAGAGAGCTGCCCGCCGGACGCGACCACGAACGACCGGCCGAGCGCGGTGCTGCCGGGCAGCCCGGTGCGGCCCTCGCCCAAGGACGAGGCGGTCGCCGACCTCGCGCGCCTGGTCGTCGACGCCCTCCCGCAGCTGCCGCGGCACCCCGGCGTCGACCTGCTCCGGCGCACTCCGCCGCGGCTTCGCGGCGGCGCGGCGCTGCCCGCGCCCGGCGAGGACCTGGTCGCCACGGTGATCGAAGCGGTCGACGAGCTCGACGGTTCGGCGCTGGCGGTGCAGGGGCCGCCGGGGGCGGGCAAGACCTACCTCGCCGGACGGCTGATCGCCCGGCTGGTGCGAGCCGGGCGCACCGTCGCGGTCACCTCGACCAGCCACAAGGCGGTGGAGAACGTGCTGAGCGCGGCCATGAAGAGCGCGCCGGAGCTGCCCTGCGCCAAGCGTGCGAAGAAGACACCGGACCCGGCCGCGCCGTGGGAGCAGCCGAAGAGCAACCCGGCGCTGGTGAAGTGGCGGCAGGAGCACGACACCGGGCACCTGGTCGGCGGCACGGCGTGGACGTTCGCCAACGCGGCGGTCCGCGAGGAGCCCTTCGACCTGCTGATCATCGACGAGGCCGGCCAGTTCGCGCTGGCCGACGCGCTCGCGGTGTCGATGTGCGCCCGCAACGTCCTGCTGCTGGGCGACCCGCAGCAGCTGCCGCAGGTGGTGCAGGGCACGCACCCGGCGGGCGCCGAGGCCTCGGCGCTCGGCCACCTGATCGGCGACGCCGACATCATGCCCGCGGCACTGGGGTACTTCCTCGACGAGACGCGGCGCATGCACCCGGCGGTCTGCGAACCGGTGTCGAACCTGTCCTACGCCGGGCGGCTGCACGCCCACCCGTCGGCCGCGGACCGCGCGCTGGACGGCATCGACGCCGGGCTGTACCTGAGCGAGGTCGACCACCGGGGCAACACCACCCGATCGGTGGAGGAAGCGGCCGGGGTCGTGCAGCTCGTGTCCGAAGTGCACGGTCGCATGTGGACGGACCGCGGCTCCGCGCGGCCGTTGGGAGACCACGACATCCTCGTCGTCGCGCCGTACAACCTGCAGGCCCGCACGGTGACCAGGGCACTGGAGGAGGCCGGGTACCCGGGCGTCCGGGTGGGCACGGTCGACCGGTTCCAGGGCCAGGAGGCTCCGGTGGTGATCGCGACGATGACGTCGTCGTCGGCGGTCGACCTGCCGCGCGGGCTGGACTTCCTGCTGTCGCGCAACCGGCTGAACGTGGCGCTGTCGCGGGCGCAGGCGCTGGCCGTGCTGGTGTGTTCGCCCCGGCTGGTCGAGGCGGACATCCGGACGGTGGACCAGCTGCGCCTGGTCGCGGGCATGATCGGCCTGATGACCGCGGCGCGGCCGTGGCCCCCGGTTCAGCTCGGCGGTTCGGTTTCGCCGGCGTCCTGAGTGTCGGGTTCCTTCCGCGGCCGGCCGGATTCGGGGATTTCGACGTCGAGGTCGAGCTCGGGGGTGCCCGGCGGGGCCGGTGCGTCGGGGGTGAGGGGGCGTTCCTCGGATTCACTCATGGGAGGCGGTTACCCCGGGGGACGGTGCGCAAAGCCCCGGCCGGTGTTTCGCGGACGCGTCAGTGGGAAGCCCGGGGAACATGACCGAACCGGACCAGAGCTACGACCCGCCGCAGGACACCGGCGGGCCGGACGCCGTCGAGACGGACCCGGCGGCCCTGAACAGCGCCGAGGACCTCGACGAAGACCGCCTCCGCACCGATCCGCTCGAAGAGGGGATGGACCCGCCGGAGCACTGGTCGGGCGTGACGAAGTACGGCATGACGCCGTGGGAGCAGGCCCACCCGCGCGGCCTGGGCGACCGGATCGCGGAGGAGCTCCCGGACCCGGCGGCCGAGGCCACGACTGGGATCGACAGCCGGGCGGGCGGGGCGGTGGACGAGGACACCGGCGAGTCACCGGAGCAGCCGGTCCAGCTGGAACCCGTGGCGGGCGACGGGCCGCCGGTGGACACCGAGCCGGACGAGGTGGGCGTGGACGCGGGTTCGGCCCCGGCGTCGGGACCGGAACAGGCGGCGCTGCACATCGAGGGCGAACGCCGGGCTGCCGGCGGGCGGTGATCGACCGGCCGGTGGTGTAGCCGCCGAACGGGGGTGCCCCGCACCGGGCGTTGCTGGTAAGTCTCTGCGCGTGACCATGGACACGATCGACCTGCACAGCGTCAACGCCTGGGAAGTGTCCTTCCTGCGCGAGGAAGTCGGCGCCTACTTCGCCCACGGCGTCGAGCTCGCCCCCGGCGCGACCGTGCTCGACGTCGGCGCCAACGTCGGCGTCTTTTCCGCGGCCGTGTACGAACGGCTGGACGGCGACGTGCGGATCCTCGCGTTCGAGCCCCTCCCGCCCCTGCACGCGACGCTGGAGCGCAACGGCCGAGAGTTCTTCGGCGGCCGGCTGACGGCGTTGCCCTACGGCCTGGCGGCCGACGAAGACGAGCTCGACTTCAGCTACTTCCCGGCCGCGACCATCTTCTCCTCGTCGCTGCGGGACGCGGGGAACATCGAGGCCGAGCGGCGGCGCGTCACCGCGAGCATCGTCGAGATGATCCGCCGGGGCGGGCTGGGCGCCGGGCCGCGTCGCGTGCCCGCGCCGATCCTGCGGGGGATCGTCGGACGGCAGCTGCGGGCGATGCGGGAGCTCGAGACGCACCGCGTCCGCGTCCGGCCGCTGTCGGCGGTGCTCGACGAGCAGGCGATCGAGCGCGTCGACCTGCTCAAGGTCGACGTCGAAGGCGCCGAACTCGACGTCCTGCGGGGACTGGAAGACCGGCACTGGCCGCTGGTCCGCCAAGCCGTCGTCGAGGTCGAAGGCTGGCGGCGCCACCGCGAGACCGTCCGGGAGGTCTTCACCGCGCGCGGGTTCGCGGTCGAGGCCGTGCAGGACCCCGTCCAGGAGGCCGCCGACATCGGGATGGTGTTCGCGGTCCGCTAACGGCGGAGTTCGAGCCAGTCGAGGTTGATCGCGCCGGTGTCGCCCGCCGCGTAGGACAGGGTCACCACCGGGTCGCGGCCGGTGAGCGGGACGTCGGCGAAGGTCGTCGTGCCCCAGGCGTCCCAGCTGTCGGCGACCTTCGGGAAGCCGACCTGCCGCACTGCCTGCCCGTCCACCGAGAGCGTCATGGTCCGGGTGTCGTTGTTGGCGTTGGCGTACCGCACGGTGAGCGCGACGCGCTCCGGCGCCGTCGTGGCGCGGTGCAGGGTGAAGGACGTCGCCGCGCCCTGCGCCCAGAGGCCGTCGAGGAACGCGCGGCCCGAGTAGCCGGTGTGGTTCACGTTCGTCTTCACGCCGCCGGTGTTGCGGGCGTCCTCGGCTTCGAGGTGCGCCGGGTCGGGGCAGCCGCCCAGTGCGGACGTCCCGGCGGTGTCGGCGCAGCGGTCCTGGGCGTCGGCCACGCCGTCGCCGTCCCGGTCGGCGGCGGATGCGCCGGTCAGGGTGACGTCGATCGTGTGGTCGCCGGTGAGCGTGTCCGGGATGGCGGCCGGGGCCTGCCGGCCGTCGACTTCGAACGACGCGATCGCGCTGCCCGCGCCGTGCAGGGCGATGGTGAGGTTCGCGCCGCGGTAGCGCAGGTTCCGCAGGGTGACCTCACCCCAGCCGGCCGGGAGGTGCGGTGCGAACGACACGCCGTGCTCGGTGAAGGTCAGCCCGAACAGGCCGGTGTGGACCATGTCGAGGAACGCCGTGGCCGACCAGGTCTGGTCGGGTTCGGAACCCCAGTGGAACTTCACCGTGTCGCCCAGCCGCTGCCAGCCGCCGTCGACGACCCCCGACGTCCCGTGGTAGATCTCCCAGAAACCGCTGTTGCCGGCGGCGAGCTTGGCCAGGCGCGCGGTTTCGGAGGCGAACGCGTTCACTTCGCCCTGCCCCGCCAGCGCTTTCGCCCACAGGCCCTGGACGAGCGGCCAGACGATGGCGTTGTGCCGTCCGGGTTGCGCGTCGCTGTAGCGCGCCCAGTTCGGGAACGTGTCGGGCATGCCCCAGGGCAGTTCCCGCGCGTGGCCGAGGATCGAGCGCGCCTGCGCCGGGTTCGCGATGCCGAAGACCAGGGCGAACGCCAGCCCGGTGCCTTCCTGGAAGGCGCCGCGGGAGCCGTCGGCGAGCAGCTGGTAGTCGTACAGCCCGGTGGCGGGGTTCCAGAAGCGCTGGTTGATCGCGGTTCGCAGCGCCGTGGCTTTCCCGCGGTAGCCGGCGATCTCCGGCGCTGGCCGGCCCAGCTTCGCGGCCATGTTCGCGGCGTTGACGTAGGCGGCGTAGTAGAGCTCGTTCGTGCTGAGGTACATCCCGGTCGCCACCCCGGGCCACGGCATGCTCCCGGTGCCGACCGACTCGGTCGCGTCGGCGGGCGGCGCGGGGTACCCGGCGATGCCGTCGTTGAAGAAGGAGGCCCCGGTGAACAGGCCGTAGGCCGCGTTGAAGCCGGCCGTGGTGGCGTGTTCGCGGATCGTCAGCGTGCTCGTCGCGGTCCGGTAGGCGTTCCGGAGGAAGTCCTGGTCGCCGGTGACGAGGTAGTGGTGCCAGGCGGCCGTGACCCAGACCACCTGGTCCCACTGCTGGTCGTCCTGCTGCACGCGCAGGGCGCCGCCGGCGTCCTTGTCGACCACCGCCCACAGGGTGTTCTCCGCCAGGGCCGGGTCGAGGAGGCTGGTGGCGTTCCAGCTGTTGACCGACGCGTCGCGCGTCCACGGCTGGGCGTAGCCGCCGCCGGCGCGGACGATGCCGGTGGCCGGATCCAGCAGCCCGCTCCGGTCGTAGCGCGCGTCGTATCCGATCGTGTTGGTGCGCAACAGGTTCTGCAGGGCGGCGGCGTATGCGCCCCCGAACAGCGCTTGGCTGTCCGGGTTCGCGAACGCCAGCGAAGGAGGCGCCGGGCTCGCGGTGGCCGGGGCGGCGCCGGCGAGCGCGCCGCACGCCGTCACCATGGCCAGGAGTGCGTGTCCGAACCGCTGCGGGAAGCCGTTTTTCATGCCTGCCCCTTTCCGCGACGGCGCCATTGCAGCACGGACCGGCGGTGTTTCCCCGGATGCGCCCGGATCCTGTCCGTTTCTGTCTGCCACCGCGTTGTTCACCACTGCGACGTCCGGCTCGGTCACCGCGGGTGATCATGACCCGGCCCGCTTGGCCGCCCCGGTGGCAGGGCCGGGCGGCGCCGTTGCATACTGCTGGAATGGCGCGCAGGAACCCGGAGACCGCACGGTGAGTCCCCGCGATGGGGCCTCACGCCCGAAATTCGGCCGGATCGACCCGTTCTGCCTGATGGCGGTCCTGCCGGTGCTGCTCGTCGCCGGGATCCTCGGGGCGCTGATCCACTGGGGGCTGGGGGTCGGCTTCGCCCTGTTCGCGGGGTTGATCCTCTTGTTCGACTCCTGGGTCAACCGGCCGCGTCCGGTCCCGGAGTCGGAACGCCCGGCGCGGGCGCCCCGCCCGGCGGGCCCACCACCGGCGCGCGGACCGGCCCGGGCACCGGCCAGGGGACCACGCCCACAGGACGGCCGCGGCCCGGCCCGGGCACCGGTCCGGCGGGCCGGCCCGCCACCCGCGGGACGCCGGTAGCGCACCCGATCGTCAGCCGACGGCGGAGATCTGTGCTCCGCAGACTTTGCTCCGGCAGGTCTGGCCCGGAGTCCCCGCCCGGGCTCAGTGAGCCGGCTCGGAACGCTCCGGCGAGCACTGCGCCGGACGAACGGCTCATGTTCGCGGGTTGATCTTTTCGGCTCCTGGCCCCGTGACGTCCCCCGGAGGGCGACCTCCCCGGGACCACGCCCGCAGGACGGCCGCGGCCCGGCCCGGGCACCGGTCCGGCGGGCCGGCCCGCCACCCGCGGGACGCCGGTAGCGCACCCGATCGTCAGCCGACGGCGGGGGATCTGTGCTCCGCGTGCTGCCGTCAGATCGGTGAGCCGGCTCGGAACGCTCCGGCGAGCACGCCGGAGCGTCGAGCAACCACCGGCCCGCCGCGTCAGCCGCCGACGTGGATGCCCGGGCGGCGCTCCGGGTCCTTCTCCACGCTCCTGATGATCTCCCGGACCACCGGTGCCGTGTCACCGCGGCCGAGCAGCAGGTAGCGGAACAGGTGCCCGAGCGGGTTGCCCTCGGACCACTCGAAGTAGCAGTGGGGGCGGACACCCGTCACGTCGCGCAGGGTGAGCAGGATCGCGGCGATCGCGTTGGGTGCCGCGGGGCTGTCCGTGCGGAGGATCCGGTGGCCGTCGACCTCCACGCCCCGCACCTGCAGGACGTTGCTGAACTCCGACGGGTCCACGACGTCGATCTCCAGGAACAGGATGTCCGCGGCGCCCGGCACCGGGTTCATCCCGCGCTGTTCGGCTTCCTTGGCGGAGTACTCCGCGTGGTCGCCGCCCTGGCGCTTGTTCGCGATCAGGTTCAGGGCGCCGTCGTGGGCCAGCGAATCGGCGATGAAGCGGCGGGCCTCGTCGTCGAACTCGATGCGGTCGGCGCGCAGCTCCGTCGTCCGCGACACGCGGGAGACCAGCGAGACCACGATGATGCCGAGGATGAACAGGGCCGAGATGGCGATCCCGTCGGGCTTTTCGATGACGTTCTCGACGAGCGCGTACAGCAGGACGAGCGTCAGGACGACGAAGCCCGCCGCCGCCCCGCGCTGCCGGTGCCGGATCGCCGAGATGCTGACCGCCACCGCGCCGGAGACCATCATCGCGAGGATGCCGGTCGCGTAGGCACCGGCCTGGGCGTTGACGTCGGCGCCGAACGCGATCGTGATGAGGATGCTGATCACCGTGTAGACGACGACCACCGGCCGGACCGCGCGGCCCCACTCCGGCGCCATGCCGTAGGAGGGCAGGTACCGCGGGACGATGTTGATCAGCCCGGCCATCGCCGAGGCGCCGGCGAACCACAGGATCAGCACGCTGCTGACGTCGTAGACGGTCCCGAAGATTTCGCCGAGTTCGCGGTGGGCCAGGTAGGCCATCGCGCGGCCGTTGGCCTCGCCGCCGTCCTTGAACGCGTCGGCCGGGATCAGCACGGTGGTGACGAAGCTCGTCGCGATCAGGAACACCGACATGATGAGCGCGGCGGCGGTGAGCAGCTTCCGCGTGTTGCGGATCCGGGATTCCAGCTTCTCCTCGGCGGACTTCCCGTCGGCCGCGACCAGCGGCATCATGCTGACGCCCGTCTCGAACCCGGAGAGCCCCAGCACCAGCATCGGGAACGCGATGACGGCGGGCCCGATGACGCCGGAGAACCCGCCGCCGCCGGCGGTCAGCGCGTCGGTCCAGTGGGAGAGGGCGGCGGGGTCGCCGAGCAGGTCGATCACGCCCGCCACCGTCACCACGGCGTTGAGCAGCAGGAAGACCGCGACGAGCGGGATGGCGACCCCGACGGCCTCGCTGAAGCCGAGCAGGAACACCCCGCCGAGGATCAGCAGCAGCACGACGGTGATGAGCACCGCGTGGCCGTGCAGGAAGCCCGGCAGGTACGGGTTCTCCAGCATGTGCACGGTGGCGTCCGCCGAGGACAGCGTGATCGTGATGATCCACGACGTCGCCACGAACCCGAGCAGGGTGAGGACGAAGAGCTTGCCGCGCCAGAACGGCAGGAGGTTCTCCAGCATCGCGACCGAACCCTGGCCGTGCGGGCTTTCGCGGGCCACCCGGCGGTACATGGGGAGCATGCCGAGCAGCGTCAGCGCGACGATCAGGAGGGTCGCCAGCGGCGAAAGCGCCCCGGCGGCGAGCGCGGCGATGCCGGGCAGGTAGGAGAGGGTCGAGAAGTAGTCGACGCCGGTCAGGCACATGACCTTCCACCAGGCCTGCGGCGTGCCGTGGTCTTCACCGCCCGCGCGGCCGACCGGCGCGACCCGGTGCTCCAGCAGCCACCGGGCCACGGGCGACGCGGGTGGCTGCGGCGGTGCCGGGCTTTCGACGCTCGCCGGAATCGTCAAATCGGGTGAAACACCCATTTTCGCCCTCTCGTCCCCTCGACCCCGAAAACAGTGGTCACCAGCATGCCCGACCCCGGGATCGCCCGCGCACGAGGCTCCGGTCCTCCCGGACAGGTCCCGCCGGGGCGCTTGCCTGGAGGGTCGGTTCGGGCATCTCGCGTGATTGACGGGGCATCATGCGTGACTGGTGGGGCATCGGGGCGGTGGGCGTTTCGGCGGGTGGTGGCCCGGGTAGCCGAGGCGACATGCCCGGACGCGAAGACTTGCCCAGCACCCTGCTGCGGTCGCCGCGCAAGGCCCAGGACACCTGGGTGGCCGCGCACGACTCCGCGCTCGACACCTACGGCCCCGGCCGGCGGGCCCAGCAGACCGCCTACTCGGCCCTCAAGCACACCTTCGAGAAGGTCGGCGACCACTGGGAACCCAAGCCCGAACGCGGCCCGTCCGACGAACAGGCCGCCGGGGGTGCCGGGCAGCCCGAAAAGCCGACCCACGGGGGCGTCAACGCCACCGCGAGCCGGCAGCACCTCTACCAGCGCGCCAAGCAGCTCGGCATCCCCGGCCGGTCGCGGATGTCCAAAGAGGAGCTCGTCGCCGCGCTGGAGAAGGAGAACCGGCGCCGGACCGACCGGGCCCGGCGGTCCGGCTGACGCGTCCGGTGCGGACGCCTCAGAACTCGTCGGTGCCGGTGAGCTCGTGTTCGAAGGCGTCCGCGCGGGCGACGACCGCCTTGAGCGGGCGCTCGAACTCCTCCTGGATGCTGAGCTCCTCCAGCGGCACGGTGTGCTTGAGCAGCGCGACGCCGTCCACCACCGCGGCGCCGCCGACGGCCGAGCCGCCGGCCAGCTCGAGCAGCCGGCGCAGGTCGAGCTTGTCGGCCCAGCCGACCGGCGAGGAGATCTCGATCCACGAGCCGCCGTCGAGCTCGGCGAGGTGGTGCACCGTCACCTGCTGGGTCCGGTCCCGCGGGCCCTCGAGCCGGAACCGCAGCCAGTCCTCCGATTCCTCGAGGACCTCGTACCGCGTCCGGACAAAGTTGATCACGTCGATCCAGGTGGTCACCCGCTGCGCCTCCCGCCTTCGGCCTGCCTGCGCCGTCGAGCATCTCACGTCCGCGCCGAAGCCGGTTCGCTGGTCGGCGGGGCTCCTCCCGTGCCACGATGAACCCCGTGCGGGACCGTCCGGCTGCGCGGCGGGCTTCGCCGGTCGTCGTCGGCGGTGACCACCGGTGACCATCGGCTCCGCGGCGCGCTTCCCGGTCGTCGCCCTGGTCGCCTCGGCCGGCGGCCTGGACGCCCTCACCCGGGTTCTCGGCCCGCTCCCCGCCGATCTCCCGGCGGCGGTGCTCGTCGCCCGGCACCAGGATCCCCTCCGGTTCAGTCACCTGACGTCGATCCTGGCCGGCCGCACGGCACTGCGGGTGACCGAAGCCGTCGACGGCGGCGAACTCGTGCCCGGTGTGGTCGTGGTCGTCTGTGGCGGCACCGTGTTCGCCCAGGACGAGCCGACGTCCGGGCACTTCGGCATGCCCGGCGCCGCCATCGGCACGGGCCTGGCCGGCTCGGTGCTCCCGCTGCCGCGAGTCGCCGAGGCCATCGTCGGCCACGTGGGCGCCGGTCGCGGGCGCAGCCGTGGTTTAGCCCGCTCGGCGGGGGCTACTCAAGGTAGTGGACGGCCTCCACTACCGTGAGGTGAGGAGTGAGGAGGTGGGCGCGGTGCCGCCCTTCCGGAGAGACCTCGTGGTCGTCGGCGCCTCGGCCGGCGGGGTCGAGGCGCTGCGGAGGGTGATGTCGGCGCTGCCGCCGGACTTCCCGGGCGCGGTACTCGTCACGATGCACCTCCACGCCGAGGCGGGGAGCGCGCTGGCCCGCATCCTCGACCGGGCGGGCCCGCTGCCGGCCCGGACGGCGCTGCACGGCGTGCCGATCGAGCCGGGCACCGTGCACGTCGCACCCCCCGACCGGCACCTGCTCACCGAGGACGGCTTGCTGGTGCTGAGCCGGGGGCCGACGGAGAACGGGCACCGGCCGGCGATCAACGCGACCTTCCGCTCGGCCGCGCTGACCGGCGGACCCAAGGTGATCGGAGTCGTGCTTTCCGGAGTGCTGGACGACGGCGCTGCCGGGCTGCGCGCGATCGTGGACCAGGGCGGCGTCGCCGTGGTCCAGGATCCCGCCGACGCGCTCTACACCGGCATGCCGGAAAGCGCGCTGTCCCTGGTGGACACCGAGCACGTGGTCCGGGCCGCCGACGTCGGCGCACTGCTCGACAAGCTGGTCGGCACACCGGTGGCGGCGGCGGAGGTGCCGCCGCCGTCGGACCTGCTCCTGCTCGAAGACCGGATTGCGCGCGACACCGTGCGGGCCGGGACGTTCGTCCCGTCCGAAGGTGACAGCGGTTCGGTCTACACGTGCCCCGACTGCCGGGGCACCCTGACCGAGGTGGACCCGGCCGGCCGGTACCGCTGCCGGATCGGGCACGCCTGGTCGACCCAGGCGCTGCTCACCGCCCACGACAGCGAATTCCTGGCCGCGCTGGAGACGGCGCTGCGTTCGCTCGACGAGAAGGCGACCCTGGCCCGGAAGCTGGCCGCGCAGGTCGCCGGGCGGCGACCGGCAGGGCTGGCCAAGCGCTACGCCGAGTCCGAGTCCGAAGCGACCGCGGCCGCCGATACGCTGCGCCGGTTCCTGCTCGAGACGACCGGCCGTGCCGAGAAGGAACCCGCGCCGCAGCCCGGCCGGGCGGAGGAGGCGTCGTCGCCATGAGCTTCACCGCGGTCCGGCTGGCCGTCGACCGTCACGAGGACGCGACCGTCGTGCGGGCGACGGGTGAGCTGAACCTCGGTTCCTACCCGACGTTGCGCGACGGCCTGCTCAAGATCGCCACCGACGCGCCGGACGGCTTGGTGGCCGACATCAGCGCGCTGACCATCGCCGACCCGTCCCTGGTGAGCGTCTTCTCCCTGGTCGCCATGCGGATCGGTGACTGGCCGGGCATCCCGTTCACGCTCGCGGCCGGGGCCGGCCACCAGGAGGTGCTCAGCCGCCACGCCGTCGACCGGTACGTGCCGGTCTGCTCCGGCGTGGCGGCGGCCGTGGCGGCACTGGGTCACCCGGTGCGCCGCCGGTGCGAAAGCGTGTTCCCGCGCGCCGACGGCACCTCGGCGCAGATCCGCGAGTTCGTCACGGCCCGGCTGCGCGAGTGGGAGGTGCCCGAACTCGCCGAAGACGCCCGGCTGATCGCCACCGAGCTGGTCGAGAACGTGCTGCGGCACACCACGTCCGAACCGAAGCTGCGGCTCGATCTGCGCCGCGGGGTGTGCACGGTGGCCGTGGCCGATGAGGACACGCGTCCGGCCGTGCTGCTCGAACGGCTGTCCCCGTTCGAGCCGGGCATGGGGCTGAAGCTGGTCGCGCAGATCGCCCGTACGTGGGGCTGCAGCCGGTCGTGGGCCGGCGGGAAGGTGGTCTGGGCGGTGCTGCTTCCCGGTGCCCGCACCGTCGGTGACCGTCCGGCCGGGTAGCGTGTCGGACCGTGACCGAGCCCAAGGAACCCAACGGTGAGTTCGAGTCCGTGCTCACCTACCTCAAGGAGTCGCGGGGCTTCGACTTCACCGGGTACAAGCGCAGCAGCCTGATGCGCCGGGTCCGCCGCCGGATGAGCCAGGTCGAGATCGACAGCTACGCGGACTACATCGACCAGCTCCAGGTCAACGCCGACGAGTTCGTCGCGCTGTTCAACACGATCCTGATCAACGTGACCGGCTTCTTCCGCGATCCCGACGCGTGGGACCACCTGCGCGAGCACGTGCTGCCTGCGCTGCTGGCCGAGCGCGGCCCCGAAGAGCCGATCCGCGTGTGGAGCGCCGGCTGCGCGGCCGGGCAGGAGGCCTTCAGCCTCGCGATGCTCTTCGCCGAAGCGCTCGGGGTCGAAGCGTTCCGGCAGCGGGTCAAGATCTACGCCACCGACGTCGACGACGAAGCACTGGCGCAGGCCCGGCTCGCGGCCTACACCCCGGCGGAGGTCGAAGGGCTCACCGAAGCGCAGCTCGAGCAGTTCTTCGAGCTGCAGGGCAGCCGGTACTGCTTCCGCAAGGACCTCCGGCGTTCGGTGATCTTCGGGCGCAACGACCTGGTGCAGGACGCGCCGATCTCCCGGATAGACCTGCTCGTCTGCCGCAACACGCTGATGTACTTCAACGCCGAGACCCAGACCAAGATCCTCGAGCGGTTGCACTTCGCCCTCGCCCCCCGCGGGGTGCTGTTCCTCGGCAAGGCCGAGATGCTGTTGTCCCACACCCGGATCTTCGAGCCGGTGAACCTCAAGCGGCGGGTGTTCCGCAAGGCGGTCGACGCGCCCGTGAGCTACCACCACTTCGTCTCCCACAGCTACCCGCAGCGGCGCGCGCAGGACATCTCCGGTCTCGAAGAACTGCGTGAGCACGCCTTCTCGGCGAGCCCGGTGGCGCAGATCGTCGTCACCGAGGCGGAGACGACGGCGCTGATCAACGCCCAGGCGGAAGTCGCGTTCGGACTGTCCGAACGCGACATCGGGCGGCCGTTGCGCGATCTGGACGTCTCCTACCGCCCGGTGGCGCTGCGCGCCTACGTCGAGCAGGCCCGGCTGGAGCGCCGGTCGCTGCGGATCAAGGACGTGGAGTGGCGCCGGGCCGGGGAGACCGTGTGGTACGAGGTCCACGTCAACCCCTTGGTGAACAAGAGCAAGGCGCTGCTCGGCGTCTCGGTCGTGTTCCACGACGTCAGCTGGGCGCGCCAGCTGCTCACCGAGCTGGAGCACACGAACCGGCAGCTGGAGTCGGCCTACGAGGAGCTCCAGTCGACCAACGAGGAGCTCGAGACCACCAACGAGGAACTCCAGTCCACCGTGGAGGAACTGGAGACGACCAACGAGGAGCTCCAGTCCACCAACGAGGAACTGGAGACGATGAACGAGGAACTGCAGTCCACCAACGACGAGCTGCAGACGATCAACGACGCGCTGCGCGAGCGCAGCCTCGACCTCGACGAGGTGAACGAGTTCCTCGAGTCGGTGCTCACCTCGATCCGGGCCGGCATCGTGGTCATCGACGCCGAGATGCGGATCAAGGCGTGGAACCGCGGCGCCGAGGACCTGTGGGGCGTGCGGCGGGAGGAAGCCGAGGGCATCCACCTGCTGAACCTGGACATCGGCCTGCCGGTCGGGGAAGTCCGCCCGGTGGTGCGCGAGGCGCTTTCGGACCCGGCTTACCACGGTGAGCTGGTGCTCGACGCGATCAACCGGCGCGGCCGCGCCGCGGTCGTCCGGCTCCTGTGCAGCGCCCTGCGCAGCTCGAACGGGGAGAGCCACGGCGCGCTGCTGATGATGGAGGAGACGAAGACCGAACAGCCGGAGTGAGCCGGTGGGCTTGCCGAGCCGGGCCGGGGCTGTTATCCGTTGATCCATGGCGTTGACCAACGTGTGGATCGCGACGCTCAGCGATGGCCTGATCCGAGCCGACCAGGTCGTCGGCCTCACGGCGCACGCGACCCCGGCGCTGACCGGGAAGCCGCCGCGCTGGCTGTTCGACGCGACCCTCCGGGTCCCGGCGGGCAGCGGCAGTGTGGACGGCTGGGACGTGGGGATCCTCCACCGCACGCTGGTCCAGTCGCCGGCGGAACCGGTGGGCGCCCCGGAAGCGCTCGCCCGCCTGCTGGCCCGGCTGGACCGGGAGGACGCGGCCGGCCTGATCACCGCGGTGGTCGACAGCGGAGCCAGGACCCAGCCGGCGAGCGTGGTGCGCTTCGGTTTCCGGCCGTTCGAGGACGAGGGCTCCGGCGCCTGACGCGCCGGAGCCCCGCGGGCCCTACTTGGTCAGCGCGGCGATCCGGCCGAGCACTTCGTCCTGCCCCAGCGCCTGCGTGATCGCGTGCAGGTCGGGGCTGCGGGTCGACCCGGTGAGGGCGATCCGGATGATCTGCGAGGCCTCCCGGATGGAGCCGGGGAAGCCCTCGGGGTTCTTCTTGAACTCCTTGGCGTTGCGGGCGAACCCGTGCTTGGCCGCGACCGCGCGGATCTGGTCGAACCACTCGCTCCCGTCGTCGAGCTGGCGGTAGTCCGCGGCGAAGTCGTGCGCCACGGCCCGGACGACCGCGGGGTCGACGCCGAGGGCGGCGATGCGCTCGTCTTCCGGCCCGGTGACGGCGGCGTGGAGCTGCGGGAAGAAGAAGCCGTACACGGCCCGGAACTCGCTCCACTTCTTCAGGTCCTTGCGGGGGTTCTCCGCGCCCTCGCGTTCGACGGCCAGCGCGCGCAGGGCCAGCTCCGGCTCCTCGTCGAGGACCCGGCGCAGCTCGGGGTCGAACCGCTCGGCCCAGCCGCGGACGGCGTCGAGGATCGCGGCACCCGGAAGGGTGGCGATGTGGTCGGCGGCGATGTCGTCGAGCTTGACCAGGTCCACCAGCGGGCCGGCGACGCCGCACTCGTCGAGGTTGATCGGCTCGTCGAGCGCCTGCTCGAGCGGCATCTCCGCGAGCCGGCCGTTGACCAGGCCGCGCAGGTAGTACAGGACGGCTTCGGCGGGGTAGCCGGTCTCGATGAAGAAGTCGACCGACGCTTCCGGGTCCTTGCGCTTGGACAGCTTGCGCTTGCTGCCGCCCTCCTGCTTCATCAGCGGCGCGATGTGGGCGTAGGTGATCGGCTCGAAGCCGAGCGCGTCGAACAGCTGCTGGTGCACCGGGACCGACGAGATCCACTCGTCGCCGCGGATGACCAGGTTCACCCGCATGAGGTGGTCGTCGACGGCGTGCGCGAAGTGGTAGGTCGGCAGCCGCGGGCTCTGGTCGGAGCTCTTGAGGATGACGACGTCGTTGCGGTTGGCCTCGGCTTCCAGCGGCCCGCGGATGGCGTCGGTGAACCGGGCGCGGGCGCCGGTGTCGTCCGGGGCGCGGAACCGCACGACGTACGGGGCACCGGCGTCGAGCTTGGCCTGGACGTCGGCCGGGTCGGCGTCGCGCCAGATGGCCCAGCTGCCGTAGTAGCCGGTGGGGAGCTTGGTGGCCTGCTGCCGCTGGGTGATGGCGGCCAGCTCCTCCTTGGTGGCGAAGTCGAGGTACGCCTTGCCCTGGCGGAGCAGCTCGCGCACGTAGCTGAGGTAGATCCGCTCGCGGGCCGACTGCTGGTACGGGCCGTAGTCCCCGCCGCGGTGGATGTCCTCGTCGGCGGCGAGGTGGAAGTAGGAGAAGCCGCGCTCGAACTGGTCGAGGACGCCCTCGACCTCGCGGGACTGGTCGGTGTCCTCGATGCGCACGAGGTAGCGGCCGCCGGAGCGCCGGGCGACGTCCTGGTCGATCAGGCCGACGTAGACCCCACCCAGGTGGAGGGACCCGGTCGGGGACGGGCCGAGGCGCGTGACCAGTGCACCCTCGGGCAGCTGCCGGGCGGGGTACTGCTGCTCCCAGTGCTCGGGTCCGGGCAGGTCGGCAGGGAAGAGGGCATCGATGACCGCTCGGTCCAGCATGGGTTGTTCTCCCCGCGTCGTGGTGCGCTTGCCTCGGCGAAAATGGTCGTTTTCGCCGACGAAGAGCCTAGCCGGGCGGCCTGCCGGCCCGGCCGGGTAGGTGGTGCTGGGCGTGCGTCGGTGCTAGCTTGCCGGGAATGCGCGGCCGGTTTCCTTTCGCCAGAACACTTTCCGCCCTGGCTGTCCTGCTGGTGGTCCCGCTGACCGGGACGCCGCAGGCCACCGCGTCGCCGGGCCGCGAGTGCGCGACCCCGTCGATCGACCGGCTGCAGCAGTGGCTGGCCAGCGGCGAAGGAACGACGGTCCCGGCCACCGGGAGCTTGCTCGTCCCCGCCGGGCGCCGGTACACGGCGAAGGTGACGTTCCTGAACGCCGAGTGGCACGTGGCCGTGGTGTGGCTGGGCAACCGGTTCGAGGCACAGGCCGACCTGTCCCGGTCGGCGGGTTTCCTGCTGACCTACCGCGCGACCGGCGACCTGTACGTCCAGCTGCGCCCGGCGTCCCACTGGAGCGGTGGCGACAAGTGGCTGACGCCGGTGCCGTCGACGGGCGGGCGGCTGGTGACGAGGTTCTTCGGCTTCTCGCCGCGGGAGTGGACGTCGCTGCCGGAGCTGGGGACGCCGTCGTACTCGTTCGCCTCGGCGCTGAAGGAGGCGCGGGGGCTGGTGTTCGTCGGGAAGACGCCGAACGAGCTGGAGTTCCGCGGCCTGCGCGTCGACGGCTACCGGCCGCCCTGCCTCTGACCGGAACTGCCGGCGCCCGGCGTGACACCGCGGGCGCGCTCGCCGTCTTCCGGACACGCGATCGGCGCGAAACGCGATCGGCGGCGAACCGGATCTGTCATGATGCGGACACAGGCCCCGAACCGCACAGCCCTGAACCGCACAGCCCTGAACCGCACAAAGGGAGACACGATGTCCGCCCAGATGGACGAGCTGATCGCCCAGTTCCAGAACTTCCAGAACAAGGTGCGCCAGGCCGAGGCCCGCTTCGCCGGTGTCGGTGACATGCAGGAGCGGATCGCCCGGCTGGAGACCACCGTCACCTCGCCGGACGGGACCGTGACCGTCACCGCCGGGGCCGGCGGGACCATCACCGACCTGCGGCTCACCGCCGGCGCCACGCGCGTCGAAGCGGGGCAGCTGGCCGCGACCATCATGACCACCATCCGCCGGGCGGCCGCCGCGGCCGCGCAGCAGCAGGCCGGCATCGTGGACGAGACCTTCGGCGACGCGTTCGGCGTGGACGTCTCGGCGCAGGTGCGCGAAGCCCAGGCGGAAGCGTTCGGAACCGCGGCGGCCGAGCCTGCGTCGGAGCCTCAGCCGCGGCAGCCGTCGCGGCCCGTCCGCCGGCCCGCGGCCGGGGACGACGACGACTTCGACCAGGGCCCCATCCTCCGCCGATCCTAGGGAAACCCGCGATGCCAGACGGAATCCAGACGAACATCGGGGCGATCTCCGCCTACGCCAAGCAGCTGCCGTTCTACGAGCAGGAGGCGGACAAGTTCGGCGCCAAGATCGACGCCGCCGACGTCACGAACGAAGCCTGGGGGCTCGTCGGCCTCTGGGCCAAGCAGGGCTACACCGACCGCCTCGCCGAACTGCGGTCGCTGCTGACCGACCTCAAGGACGGCGTGGACGGGTTCACCACGAAGCTCACCAAAGCCGCGGAGATGTACCAGGGCACCGAAGACGCCGGGAAGGTCGCCTTCGGCCGGTACGAGGCGGAAATCGACGCGATCGGGCAGGGCGAATGACCGAGCCGAAGAAGAGCATCGCCGACGCGCTGGACGTCGGGGCCTACGACGAGAGCATGGGCGCCAACCTCGACCGCGCGGCCGGCTACGTGCCGGTGGCCGGCACCGCCTACAAGGCGGGCAAGAAGATCGGCGAGCACGCCCGGCAGGCCGCGGAGGCCGACGGCCCGGCCGAGCTGGCGTCCGCGGGGGCGGCGCTGGTGGGTGACGGCGCGGCGTTCGTCGGCGCCGCGGCCGCGGACATGGTCACCTTCGCCATGGACCCGATCGGCTGGCTGGTCAGCCACGGCCTGAACATGCTGCTCGAACTGGTCCAGCCGCTGCAGGACGCGCTGCACCAGGTCACCGGTGACGGCCCGGCGATCGGCCACGCCTCCGAGAACTTCGTGACGATCGCCCAGGGGTTCGTCGCGCTCGCCGACGACTTCGAGCGCACCGGCGACACCGCGCTGGCCGAGTGGGTCGACGACGCCGGCAACGCGGCGAAGGAAGCGCTCGGCGACTTCTCCTCGGGGATCCGCGGGATCGGCTCGGCCGCCGGTTCGGTGGCCGAGGTGCTGCAGATGTGGTCGATGGTCATGGTGGTCATCGAAGAGGTGATCAAGGGGATCATCACCGAGCTGGTGTCCTGGCTGATCACGTTGTGGCTGCCCGCGCTGGCCGCGTCGGTGATCAGCTTCGGCGGCTCGGTGGCGGCCGCGATGACCGCGTCGATCGCCAAGGCGGCCAGCGTGCTGCAGAAGGTGACGCGCTACCTCGGCAAGTTCGGCAAGCTGCTCGACAAGTTCATGGAGTTCCTGGTCAGGTACTCCGGGAAGCTCGAGGTGTTCGCCCGCAAGCTGCGCATCGGCGTGATGCCGGGCGAGACGAAGTTCGGCTTCGGCGCGGTCGCCCAGGGCTGGCAGCCGAGCAACCGGGCGCTCACGACGATGTTCGGCACCTCGGCCGGCGTCAAGCCGCTCCTCGCCGGGGCGGGCGTCAAGGCCGGCATCGGGGCGGGCAAGGGCGCGTTCGCCGAAGGCAAGGAAGCCGTCACACCCGAGGGGGACGAACCGTGGTTCGACAAGAGCGAGATCGGCGGGGACCGGAGCCCGGAGGACACGCGCAAGGACCTCGACATCTAGACGTCCGCGCGGCCGAGTTCCACGACCGCGTCGAACGCCGGTCGCAGGAAACCCGGGTCCGGCCCGGGCACCGCGAGCGGGTCGAGGCGCTGGTGCGCGACCGGTGGCGCGAGCCGGTCATCGTGCTGCACTTCGGCGACACCGACGTGGGCTACGACGTCCCCGGCCGCCGCCGGGACGGCACCGTCGTGGGGAAGCGGCTCGTCCGGCGGTTCTTCTGGAACGTGCTGCGGGGGATCGGCGCCGCGGTGTTCGGCGTCTTCGCCCTGGCCCACGGCGAACGGCCGGGACTGCCGTTCCAGCGGACGATCGGCGTTTCGGGCCCGGCGAACGCGATGGCGCTCGACCTGGCCGACCGCCTCGGGCCGGTGAAGGGTGCGTGGCTGGCGTGCTCGCCGTCGTGCCTGGCGGTGGTCGACACCGGAACGACCTACACGGACCCGGCCGACGCACCGCCGCCGCGCATCGTCTGGGAGGCACGCAGGCCGCAGGCGCCGGAGCTCAGCTTCGGCAAGAGCACACTGACCTGGCCGGACGGCTCGGTCTTCCGGCTGCCGGTGCAGGACCGCGCCGAGCAGCAGCACCTGCGCAGGTACTTCGAGCCGCCGGCGACGGTGCACTGGAACGGCCGCTAGCCGGGTGATGCGTAAGTCCGGTTGGTGAACGATCCTGTTCACCTCCGCAGCGCGATGGCTGCGGGCGGGGGACACTGCTGCCGCGGCTCTAAAGATTGTCCTCGCCGGACGGGCAGGCTCCGGGATGACCACGGCTAACGCTCCCACCCCACGCGGAGGAGGTGGGCCGCTGGGTGGTCATCCCGTCGCCTGATTGAGGCCTATCACTTTGAGCCGGGCCCGCAAGCTTGCGCTGTCATCTCGTGTTGGTCATTGGGTTGCGGGCCCGGCTCAAAGTGATTTGACGGCCTCAGGCGACGGGATGACCACCCAGCTCCGTGATTGAGGCATTACGCATTTACCCGTCTAGCCCGCGCAGGGCAGGCGCGCCCAGACGACCTTCCCGTCGTCGTGGTGGCTCACGCCCCAGGCGAGGGACAGTTCGTCGACGAGCAGCAGGCCTCGGCCGCCGGAGCGGCCCGGTACCCGCAGCTGCGGCTCTCCGGTGCCGGTGTCGGAGACGGCCACCGTCAGCACGCACGGGTCGTGGGCGAGGTGGAGCCGCAGCTGGTGGGGGCCGGTGGCGTGGACGTAGGCGTTCTCCAGCAGCTCGCCGACCACGATCACGGCGTCGACCCGATCGGCCTCCGCGAGGGAAGCCAGCTTCTCCTCCGCCCACCGGCGTGCGGAGGTCAGCGCGGCAGGGCCGGCTCCGGCCACGTCCAGCACCTGCCACCCCGGCTCGTGCGCCGTGCCCCAGTTCACTCGCACCGTGTGACTCCTCCTTCGCAGGAGGGGCTACCCGGTGCAGCGGCCGTTACTCCTCCGGCCTGGAGCGCCGTGGGGACCCGATCCGCCAGAGGAAGGCCGCGCGCAGCGCCTCGATGAGGGTTTCGTCGTCGACCTCGCTCGGGCGGTCGCCCATCGGGAGCCAAAGGCCTTCGTCCGGGATCCCGGCGTTGACCCGGGTGAGCGTGACACCCGGGTAGGTGAGTGTCTCGGGATCACCGTCGAGGTCGGAGACGACGACGTGCCGGGACTCCGCCCGGACGAGCACCTGCCGCTGGTCGTTCATGTCGCGCGTCTTCCCGGAACCGAGAGCCTGGCCGCGATCCAGCATAGACACGCGAGGCCGCCGGCACCTTCGTGCGAACAGTGGATTCTCGTTCACGTCAGCTCAAAAACCACTGCGCGCCAACATCTCCGCTGCCCGGGCCGGGCGCTGGGGACTGTCCGGGTGCTCTGCGCGAACCGGCTCTGGGCGAATTGCCCGGTACCTATCTTTTGTCCCATACGACGAAAGTCGCTACCGCCCCTCGAGGCCACAGCTCACCCTCGACCCACCGGATCACCCGGTGCCGGCCACGTGCGCCGGCTCGTCCGGCGCGGCCACCCCTCGCGCCGGCTTCGCCCGCGATCGCGAAAGGGAGTTACCGGCATGCGCAGAACGTCCCCGGGACACCACCTCCTCGCCCGCTCCGCCGCCGCACTGGTGGCCGCCGCCGCGGCCATCGGCTTCTTCACGCCCGTCTCCGCCGCCACCATCGACGGCTACTCCGCCACCGTGCAGAGCGAAGCCGTCGCTTCCCTCGCCGCGGAAGCCGGGATCAGCGAGTCCGCCGCCGTCGCGTTGCTGCGTACTCAGGCAGCCAGCGTCGACACTCTGCAGCGCGTCACCGCGTCCCTCGGGGCCCGCGCCGCCGACGGCTACCTCGACGCTGCCGCCAAGCCCGTCGTCAACGTGCTCGACCAGGCCACCGCCGACCAGGTCGAACGCGCCGGCGCCCAGGCCCGGCTGGTCAAGCACTCCAGCACCGCGCTCGCGAGCGCGCAGGACGCCCTGCAGGCGCTGCCCGCGGTGGCACACACCTCGATCGGGCTCGACCCGAAGGCGAACCAGGTCGTGCTGACCCTGGCCGACGCGGCCAAGGGCACCGACGCCCTGGTGAAGGCGGCCGCCTCGCTCGGTGACCTGGTCCGCGTGGAGCGGGTCGCCGGCGAGATGCACACCGCGATCTACAACGGCGAAGCCATCACCGGCGGCGGCACCCGGTGCTCGGCGGGCTTCAACACCAACCGCGGCGGCCAGAACTACCTGATCGACGCCGGCCACTGCACCCGTGCGGTGTCGCAGTGGAACGTCGGCCCGTCGCAGGGCGCCAGCTTCCCGACCAACGACTACGGGCTCATCCGCAACACCACCGGCAGCGCGCCCGGCGCGGTCACCCTGTGGAACGGCGCCACCCAGCGGATCACCTCCGCCGGCACCGCGACCGTCGGGCAGCGGATCAGCAAGAGCGGCAGCACCACCCAGCTCACCTCGGGCTCGGTGCAGCGGACCAACGTGACGGTGAACTACGCCGAAGGCTCGGTGTACCAGCTGATCCAGACCAGCGCGCTGGTCAACCCCGGCGACTCCGGTGGCTGCCTGTTCGCCGGCAGCGTCGGCCTGGGCATCACGTCCGGCAAGGGCGGCGGGAGCTCGTACTTCCAGCCGGTCGGCGAGGCGCTGAGCGCGTACGGCGTCACCTTGAACTGAGCCGGGACCGGTGGGGGCGCCGCGCGGGCGCCCCCACCGCCCGCGTCAGTCGCGGCGGTTGAAGATGAGCCGGTAGCCGGCCAGGATGATCAGGGCGCCGAGGATGGCCAGGCCCCAGGTGCGCAGGTCGAAGAACGTGCCGAGCTGGGTGTGGAACAGCGTCTTGCCGATCCAGCCGCCGACGAACGCGCCGGCGATGCCCAGCAGGATCGTGATGATGCAGCCGCCCGGGTCCTTGCCCGGCATGAGGGCTTTCGCGATCACCCCGGCGATGAGACCCAGCACGATCCAGGCGATGATGCCCACGGGGTTGTCCTCTCGTCCGCTACCTCTTGACGGCACAGGATGGCAGGCACCGGCCCCGGAGGCGCGCCGAGCCACGCCGACGTGATCCGGATCTCACCGGGTGGTCATCGCCGCGGGAACGGGCCCCACCGGTTGACCGCGAAGGCGCCGCCGCGGCGCTCGACCTCCAGCGCGCTGTGCCCGGCGAACAGCGCGTGGCCGGGTCGCGGCGCAGGCCCGGTCCCCGGCGCCGGTCGCCGTAGGTGGCCAGGCCGACGTCTTCGGGCCGCAGCCGGGATCGGCGGGTCTTGAGGAACTCGCCGAGTCCTCGTCTGGCCTCCATGGAGCCAGTATGGGCAGGCGAGCGGGGTGGCAACCACACCCTCGCAGGGTCACGAAAAGGCCCGCCCGGGGTGTCCCGGACGGGCCGTTCGCGATCGGGCCGGCTCAGCCGCCGCCGTAGGTGGCCTGGGTGACCGCGAAGACGTTGCGGCTGCCCGCGCCTTCCTGCAGCGACCACAGCAGGTCGGCGCTGGTGTCGTCCTCCCAGTACGAAATGCTCTCGCCGCTGCCCACCCACGAGAACGTCTGCGCGGCGGCCGAGGGCTTCCAGTAGTAGAGCTGCTTCGAGCCGGAGGAGTTGAACCACCAGCGGCCGTTGTGCGAGGCCACGCCGTTGAGCTTGTACCAGGGCAGCTGCAGCGCCTGGCTCGCCGTGGTCGTGGCGGCGAAGGTGCCGGTGGCGGCGAACGGGTAGCGGATCGCCCGCGGCGCCCGGTTCGGGTAGTCCGTGCAGCCCGAGGAGCAGGTGTACTCGGTCATCACGATCGACTTGCTGACGCGGTCGAGCGAGATCGACGACCACGCGAGGTTCGTCCCCGAGGTCGTCTTCGAGGAGATCGTGCCGACCTGGGGCAGGACGTAGGCGTAGTTGTGGGCGTAGTACGTGCTGCCGCTCTGGTGGCCGATCTGGTCGGCGGTGCCGCCGTTGTTGGTCTTGAGGATCTTGCGCATGTCGAACACGCGCATGCCCTTGCCGGTGTCGGCGACGTAGAGGTAGTCGCCGTACCAGGACATGCCGCCGGCGTGGATCGGGATGTCCTTGAAGTCCGGGGCGTCCGCGGTGCCGGTGGGCTCGACGAGCAGGATCTTGCGGTACTTGTTGGGGTAGTCGGCGTCCCAGTCGGCCAGGGTGATCCGGCTGCGCGACTGGTCACCGCTGCAGCCGTCCTTGGTGTACCAGCTGACCGCGACGAGCTGGTGCCCGTCGTAGTTGCCGCCGTTCGCCGTGCCCACGGCGTCGCGGCTGGTGGTGATCCCCTGCGGGTAGTTGGCGCAGTCGGAGTTGTCGTCGCTGTCGAAGCGGAACCCCGTGGAGAGCCCGGCGACGGAGAACGACGAGGGCAGCGCGGCGCGGTCGTGGTTCGCGTTCTCCATCACGGTGTGGACGGCGGCGGTGCCCAGCGTCGACACCAGGGCGCTGTTCACCGCGTCGAACTGGTTGTAGTTGGCGGTCAGGGTGTATTGGTCGGCAGGCAGGGTGGCCGGGGCAGCCGCGGCGGCGGCCGCCGGAGCGGCGACCAGGCCCGCGAGCACGCCGGCGGCCAGCGCGGCCTGGGCGAGACGGTGCAGTGACATGGGAACCATGGTGGGACCCGGTCGTACAAGAGCCGTACAACCGGTCCACATCGGACAGCTCAGCTCCGCCGGTCCAGTGCCTTCAGCGACTGTTCACACCAGCGCAGGTTCTCGCGCTCGAACGACAGGCCGCGCATCAGCGTCAGGTACGGGCCGATCCGCTCCGCCTCGGCGAGGTAGTCGTCTTCGAACCGGCCGTCCAGGAGCCGGGCGCGGAGCCGCTCGTAGCCGGCGATCTTGGTCTCCGCCCGGGCCATCCGGTCCGCCAAGGCGCGCCGGACCGCCGCTTCGTCGCCCGCGTCCACGGCCTGTACCTGCACCAGCAGCTCGTCGCGGATCACGCCCGGGCGGGGCGGCTGCGCCGTGAACGCGTGCAGCGCCCGGCGCCCGGCGTCGGTCAGCGAGAACAGCCGCTTGTCCGGGCGCCGCTCCTGGTGGACCAGCCGGGCCTGGACCAGGCCGTCGGCCGCCATGCGGTCGAGCTCGCGGTAGAGCTGCTGCGGGGTGGCGGCCCAGAAGTTCGCCACCGAGGCGTCGAACCCCTTCGCCAGGTCGTAACCCGACGCCTCGCCTTCGAGCAGCGCCGCCATCAGCGCGTGCCGCAGCCCCATACTCAACTAATTGACTGCTTCGCGCTGGATCTGCTCGAACTGGGCCGCCATCGCCTCCGCCAGCGCCTGCGCCGCCGAGAGGGGCCGGACCATCACCGTGAACTCGTAGATCAAGCCGGCTTCGTCGAGGTGCAGGAAGTCGCAGCCTTCGACCCGCACGTCGCCGATCCGGGCCTCGAAGACGAGGGCGTGGTCACGGCCTTCGCCGCCGTCCAGCTCGCGCACGTAGCGGAAGTCCTCGAACACGCGCAGCACACCGCGCAGGATCGCCGCGGTGATCGCCTTGCCGGGGTACGGCTTGAACGCGACCGGGCTGCGGAACACGACGTTCTCCGCCAGCGTCGCGGCCATGGCGTCGGGATCGCGTGCTTCGACGGCCTTGCGGAAGCTGTTCATGCCCACCTCACCTACTCAATTTGTTGACTAGGTGTGCCAGCGTACCGGACCGGGCGGTCAGCTCCTCCGCCGTTCCCTGCGGAGGAGCTGACCGTATAACGCCCTACACGCCGGCGCGGTGTGGTTGGTACTGGGCTCGCAGCGCCTTCTTGTCCGGCTTGCCCAGCCCCGTCATCGGCAGGGACTCGGCGACGATCACCTGCTTGGGCACGTGCACCGGGCCCTTGCGCTCCCGCACCGCCGCCTGGATCTCGGCGGTGAGCCGCTCGAGGTCGGCGCCGGCGCCGGAGCGCAGGACCACGACCGCCGTCACCGCTTCGCCCCACTTCTCGTCCGGGGTGCCGATCACGCCCACCTGGGCCACCGCCGGGTGCTCGGCGACGACGTCCTCCACCTCGCGGGGGAACACGTTGAACCCGCCCGTGACGATCATGTCCTTGACCCGGTCGACGATGAACCAGAAGCCGTCCTCGTCTTCGCGGGCGACGTCGCCGGTGTGCAGCCAGCCGTCGCGGAACGTCTCCGCCGTCACCTCCGGCAGGTTCCAGTAGCCGCCGGCGAGCAGCGGGCCCGCCACGCAGATCTCACCCGGCTCGCCCGGCGCGACGGGCTGCCCGTCGGCGTCGAGCAGGGCGGTGCGCAGGAAGGCCGAGGGACGGCCGCAGGAGGCCAGCCGCGCGTCGTCGTGGTCGCCCTTGGCCAGGTAGCTGATCGCCATCGGGGCCTCGGACTGGCCGTAGTACTGCGCGAAGATCGGCCCGAACCGGTCGATCGCCTCGCGCAGGCGCACCGGGTTGATCGACGCGGCCCCGTAGTACACCGTCTGCAGCGACGACAGGTCGCGCGTGCGCGAGTCGGGGTGGTCCATCAGCGCGTAGAGCATCGTGGGCACCAGCATGGTCGCGGTGATCCGCTGCTCCTCGATGATCCGCAGGGTGTCGGCGGGGTCGAACTTCGGCACCACGACCAGCGAGCCGCCCTTGATCAGCGTCGGGGCGAAGAACGCCGCGCCGGCGTGCGAAAGCGGTGTGCAGATCAGGAACTTCGGCGCCTCGGGCCACTCCCACTCGGCCAGCTGGATCTGCGTCATCGTGGTCATCGCCTGCGCGGTGCCCATGACGCCCTTGGGCTTGCCGGTGGTCCCGCCGGTGTAGGTGATCGAGACGACCTGGTCGGGCGGCAGCTCGGCGGGCCGCAACGGACCCGGCTCGAACGTCGCGGCGGCCGCGGTCAGGTCCTTGCCGACGTGGGCCAGCGGTTCCGGCACCGGTCCGATGGTGAGCACCTGGGTCAGGCCGGGGACCTTCTCGAGCAGGCCGAGCGCGCGGTCGACGAAGGCGGGCACGGGGTCGATGATCAGCGTGGTGATGCCGGCGTCGGCGAGGATGTAGGCGTGGTCGTCGAGGGAGCCGAGCGGGTGCAGCGCCGTGCGCCGGGAGCCCTGCAGCTGGCCGGCGGCGATGATGAGCAGCACTTCCGGCCGGTTCAGCGACAGCAGGGCGACCGACGCGCCGGTGCCCGCCCCGAGCGCCTCGAAGGCCTGGGCGTACTGGCTGACCTGCTCGGCGGTCCGGCCCCCGGTCATCGTGGTCTCGCCCAGCACCATGACCGGCTTGTCCCGGTGGCGTTTCAGGGCGGAGACGACCAGGTGGCCGAGGTGGTTCGGATACCGCATCGCCTGCTCGTCCATCCCGGTCCCTTCCACGGCGCCAGACTAGAACACGTTACTGTTCTGGACAACATACGGCGTTCCGGAGTGGTTTGTCAGCTCGGCATCGAAGTGGAACAGGTTTCACCTCCGGTCGAGGAGTCTCGGCCGACGGAGACCGCGGGAGATTTCGCCGTCGGGCTTTGCGGCCGCGCGGCCGCCGACAGGGCGACCACCTTCGCGGCTGCGACGCGCAACGCCCGGAACCGCATGGACATCTCCTCATCTGTCCGGCACCGGCGGGGTCAGGGTGGCGAGAACAGTGGCCGCGGGACGGTCTTTCCGGTGTTTCCACGGTGAGCCCGTCCCGGGTCCGCGACGGGCTCACCCCTCGACACTCCTTTGTGGACGGTTACGGCACCGGCGCGGCCTTGGCACTGGCCACGGCTTCGTCGCGGTCGGGTGGCAGCAGGTAACCCGACCGCAGGGCCCGGTCCGCCGCCGCGGTGAACTTCGCGACGTAGGTCGCGTGGTCCGGGTACCGCTGCCGGATCCGGTCCGCCGCCAGCGGTGTGGTCGCGCCCAGCAGCAGGCACGCGCCCGGCACGTTGCCGCCGCTGTTGTTGGGCGAGTAGGACGCCACCGGGACGTCGAGGCCGGGCAACCGGACGCCGCCGAGGGCGTTCTGGTCACCGTCGCGCAGGACGACGAGGTTGAGCAGCATCGCAATCGGGGTCGCCGTGGGCGGGGCCGCGCCGCCGCGCGCCCAGCGGTCCAGGTGGTCGAAGGCAGCGTTTTCCGCATACCGGAAGGTCATGTCGTTGACCGGCTTGTCGCAGGTCGTCGGGGCGCCGTCGTTGATGGACCCGTCCCGGGCGTTGGCCGCGTTGTACAGGTTCAGGCCGTACTGGTCCGCGTGTGCGGTGCCGGCGACCTCCCAGGTGCGCACCTGCGCGGTGTCCTGCCGGACCGAGGCCGACGCGATGACGTCGGTCTCCGACTGCAGGACGAACACCGGGACGCCGAGATCGGTGCGGATCTTCGCCGAGAGTGCCCCGATGACGCCGTCGCCGATGGGTGCCGCGAGCGCGGCCCGGCCGTGGATCATCAAGCCGTCGTAGCTGCGCCGCACGGGCTGGACCGCGTTCGCGAAGGTGGTCAGCCGCAGCGCGGACTGCGAGTGCCCGGTGCCGAGCACCACGGACGGCGTCCGGCCGCCCAGCAGCCGCGGGTTCGCCCGGACCGCCTGCGCGGCCTGCGAAAACACGTCGTAGGAGAGCGCGTCACCGCCGAGGTTCACCGCCGCGTACCGCGCGGGATCGAGGCTCTTGAGCTTGTCGGCACCGGCTTTCTGCGTCGTCACGCCGACGTAGGCGTAGCCTTCCCGGACGAAGTGCTCGTACGACTGCGAGAAATCCACCGGGATGTCCACGCCGAAACTGACGTTGAGCCACTCGACCACGACCGTGCCGGTGAACCGGGCGGCGTCGCGCGGCCGCACCACGACCATGCGCGTGGTGTACGGGTTGCCGGTGGAGGCCACGCGCGTGGCCCAGCGGCCGTCCTCGGTCCACAGTCCCACCTGGTCGAACGTGTCGGCCCGGCCGGAAAGCAGGTACTCCTCCTCGACGTACCCGCGGGCGTCGAGGTCCAGCACGCCTCGGGCGCCGCTGACCGGCCAGCCGCGCCCGGCGTTCGCGGGCACCGCCGTGACGGTGGGCGTGGCGGACGGCGCGGCGCGGCCGGTCCCGGTGATCAGGACGGCGGGCAGGAGCGCGGTGAGCAGCACGAGCAGGGCTCTGCGCATGGGTAAACCCTTCTGGTGGTCGACGGCCCGGAGAGCGGCTCCCGGCTCCCCGAACGTCCACATCGGACAGTCGGCGGTGACCGGCCCGGCCACCGCCGTTGTCTTTTACTCGCCGGTAAAGCCGAGGGCAACGACGGCACCGCGAACCGGCGGGATCCCACCCGGGATCGCTCAGGGTTGTGACAAGTCCACGCACCGCACACTCGCCTGCCGCGGAAAACCGGGAAAGTCCTTTCGGCGCCGCAACCTTGCGCAGGTGTCACTCGTTGCGCGACTATCTCGGGACGTTCTGCACGTGCATGCGCACGGCGAGGGGGAGTGGTGACCGAAGTGGCGCCGGCGGCGACCGGGACGACGGACGTCCCGACCGACGCGGCCTTGATCGCGGCAGTCCGCGGTGGCGACATCGCGGCGTACGGCGAGCTCTACGACCGGCACCTCCCCGCCGCCCGCCGGGTGGCGGCCGCGATCGCGGCCGACTTGGCGGAGCGCGACGACCTGATCGCCGAAGGGTTCACCCGCGTACTGCGGATCCTGCGCTCCGGCGAGGGGCCGGACGAAGATTTCCGGCCGTACCTGCTGACGACCATCCGGAACACGATGATCAGCTGGCGCCGGCGCGACTCCGCCGTGTCGCTGGTGGCCGAGGTCCCGGACGTGACGCCGGGTGCGGGGAGTGACGATCCGGTCGGCAGCCGGTTGCACGCCACGGTCGCGGCGGACGCCTTCGCGAGCCTGCCGCAGCGGTGGCGGACGGTGCTGTGGCGGACCGAGATCGACGGCGAGTCGCCCGCGAAGATCGCCGAAGACCTCGGGATGACGCCGAACGGAGTAGCCGCGCTGGCCTACCGCGCCCGCGAGGGCCTGCGCCAGGCCTACCTGGACCAGCACGTGCCCGAGGCGCGGCGGCGCACCTGCAAGAACGTCTCCGGCCAGCTGGCCCGGTGGGTGCGCGACGGCATCTCCGACCACAAGGCCCACCGGATCGCCGACCACCTCGACCGCTGTCCGGACTGCCGGGAGCTCGCCGCGGGGCTCCGGCAGCTCAACGAGGAACTGCCCGCCGCGATGGCCCCGCTCATCCTGGGCGTCCCGATCGTCTCGCAGTGGCTGTCCACCACCGGCTCGCTCGCCGGCTCCGGGGCCGCCGCCGGAGCGACCGGGACGGGGGCCTCCGCCCTGTCGTGGGCCACGGCGGCGAAGGTGGCCGTGGCGGGCGCGGCGCTGGTCACAACGGTGTCGATCGGCGCCAGCACGTCCAACGACGCCCCGCCGCCGTTCTCCGGCGGCGAGGGCACGACCCAGCCCGTGCGGACCGGGCCGCAGGCCGGCTCCCGCGCCGGAGTGCCGCCGGGCGGCGTCGCGCCGACGTCGGACGCGGCGGGTTCGGCGGTGCCCACCACCCCGGGCGTGGCACCGACGGGCGTGCAGCCGGCGGGCGAGTCGTCGGGGTCGGTGAACTCCGGCGACCCGGCCGTGCCGGGTGCCGGAACCGGCAACAACCGCAATGGCATCGGCAACGGCAACGGCAACAACGGGAACGGGAACAACGGCAACGGTGTCGGGAACGACCCGGCCGCGAAGGCGTCGAAGGAAGCGGCCAAGGAATCGACGAAGGCCGCGAAGGAATCCGCGAAAGAGTCGAAGAAGGCCGAAAAGACGAAGAACCCCGGGGAATGACCCGGCGCCGGGCGGCGCCGGGTCAGTCCGCTCAGCAGGGCTGCAGCAGCCAGCAGAGCCGGTAGTTCGCCTGGTAGGTCGCCCCCGTCGCCGGCGCGACGACGTTCTGCGTCCGCGGCCCGCCGTGCGCCCAGCCGGTGAAGGCGTACTTCAGGTTCAGCGGGGGCAGGTTCTGCGGGCTGTTCGCGCTGATCGAGTTGGTGGACCCGGCGATCACCGTCCGGGAGAACGGCGTCCGCTGCTGTGTGCCGCCGACGGTGAGCATCGCCTGGCTGGGGTTCGAGGTGAAGTTCAGCGTCACCGTCTTCGGCCGGAGGTCGATCGTCGTGGACCCGGTGCGGCCCGTGGAGTCCGTCGCGGTCAGCGTCAGCTGCAGGTACGACGGGTACTCGTGGTCCGGTGCGACGAACGACCCCGCCGCGACGCCGGGGAAGTCCTGGACGTTGTGGGTGTGGCAGGTGCCGTTGTCCGCGCAGTGCCGGATGGCCAGCCGCCAGGACAGGGCCGAGGGCGGCAGCTCGCCGTCCTGGGCGTCGACGGCACGGCCGGAGAACGGCACCTGCTGCCCGACCGACCAGGTCAGCGTGGCGGCCGGGGTGTCGATGACCGGCACCGGGTCGAGCCCGGCCGGGGTCCCGACGGTCACCCGCACGGTCGTGGTCGCCGAAGCGCCGTGGGCGTCGGTGACCCGCAGCCCGGCGTCGACCGCGGCCGCGGCGGTGTAGGTCCAGGTGGGCCGCGGGTCCGCGGAGTCGTCGTAGGCGCCGTCCGCGTCGAGATCCCACGCGTAGGACAGGGTGTCGCCGGCGTCCGGGTCGGTGGAGCCGGTGCCGTCGAACCGGACGGTCAGCGGTGCCGGCCCGCTCGACGGCGTCGCGGTCGCCGCGGCGACCGGCGGCCGGTTGGTCCCGCCGGCGTAGCTCACCCGGCGCAGTTCGCCGCTGCCCAGCGCGACGTAGAAGAGATCGCCGCCGGGACCGGTGAGCACCTGCACCGGGGTGTTGACGCCGGTCACGAAGGGCACCAGCCTGCTGGGGCTCGGCTGGCCGGCGACGGTCTGCATGGCCCAGATGCAGCCGCGGGAGGAGTCGGCGAAGAACAGCGCACCGGCGTACTCGGCCGGGTAGGTGCTGCCCGACTCGAAGGCGATCCCGCTGATCGAGGAGCCGCCGGTGGGACACGGGTCGGTGGCGACGACCTTGGCGCTGTGGTTGTAGCTGTAGAACGGCGCGGTCTGGCCGCCTGCCGAGTACAGCGACTCGCAGCGGTCGAGGTTCGCGCCGTCGTAGCCGGCCTGGCGGGCGGTGCCTTCGAAGCAGGGCCAGCCGAAGTTCTCGGCCACGGCGTCGCCGGCGTTCGCGACGCGGTTGATCTCTTCCCAGGTGTTCCAGCCGACGTCACCGGCCCACAGCTCGCTCGTGCCGGGCCGGAACCCGAACCGGAACTGGTTGCGCGAGCCGTAGGCGATGACGCGCCGGGCGTTGGCGTCGGTGCTGCTCGCGAAGGGGTTGCCGGGCAGGCCGTCGCCGGTGTCGGGGTCGATGCGCAGCAGCGCGCCGTTGAGCAGCACCGGCTGCCCGGCGGCGCGGCGCGGGGACTGCGACCGCAGCGCCCCGCCTTCGGCCGACGGCGGCGTGAGGTTCGTACCTGCCGGGGAGGGCGGGTCGGCGCAGGGGTTGCCGACCTGGCCGTAGTCGGCGAAGTTGAAGCTGGCGCCGTCGCCGCCGCCCGCGTACAGGGCACCGTCCGGGCCGAAGGCGAGTGCGCCGACCGAGTGGCTGGGGTACTGCTGGCACCAGCCGGTGACCAGGGGTTTCTCGCTGACCGCGGTCCCGTCCGGGCCCATCGTCAGCTGGGAGACGCGGCCGGTCACCACGCAGCCGGAGTCGGTCGCGCCCGGCGGCGTCGGGCAGGTGTCGCCCCACTTCGGCGCGGTCCCGCCCGGCAGGGCGTCGAGGGTGTAGGAGACGTAGACGTACGGCCGGGCGGGGAAGCCCGGGTCGACCGCCAGCCCGAGCAGGCCGCGGTCCCAGAAGTCCTGGGTCGGCGTGCGCAGGTCGGCGAACACGGTCGCGCTCGGGTCGGCCAGGTTGTCGAACACCTTGAGCAGGCCGCTCTTCTCGGCGACGAACACGCGGCCGTCGGGCGCGAACGCGGCGGCGGTCGGTGAGCTGAGGCCGCCGATGGCCACTGTGTCGGTGAAGCCGGCCGGCACGGCGGCGGCGGCGGGTGTCGCGGCGGCGACGGCCACCGCGAGAGCGCCGGCGAGGGGCACGACCACCCCCGCCGCCAGTGCGCGTCTTGATCTTCGCGGAACGAGGGAACGACGTGGACCCATCACGAACTCCTCCTGCGGCGGGGACCGGACTGGCGCGGACGCCGTCCGATATGGCGCGTGCGGTCCGAAAGCTGTTACGCCGGCGCGAGAAAAATGCACGAACAGCTCAATCCCGTTGGAGATCAACGACTTGCGGCCTCGCGCGGCCGCCGCGGTGCGGCCATGCCGGGGACGTCGCGATCGCGGGCATCCACCTGTCCGAGGTGCCGCCCCTGGACTACCGGCGGCACCTGTTCCAGGAACGGCAGGTGCGCAGCGTCACCGCCAACACCCGGGCCGACACGCGGGAGTTCCCGGACTTCGCCGGGCGCCACCGCCTGCAGGTCAGCACCGTCCCCTACGCGCTCGACGCGGCGGACCGGGCGCTGACCGACCTGGCCGCGGACCGAGTGCACGGCGCGGCGGTGCTCCGGGGCGCCTGATTTCATTGGTAACCCCTCGTTGGTATCACTGATGATAGCGTGGTTAGTATCAGTGATACCAAACCGAAGGGGTGCACCATGATCGTCGTCACCGGGGGAACCGGGCAGCTCGGGTCGCGGATCGTCGACCGGCTGCTCGAGCGGGTCCCCGCCGCCGAAATCGGGGTCAGTGTCCGCGAGCCGGGCCGGGCGGCCGGGCTCGCCGCCCGGGGAGTTCGCGTCCGGCGCGGCGACTTCGCCGACCCGGCGTCGCTCGCCGAAGCGTTCGAGGGTGCGGCGCAGGTCCTCGTCGTTTCGACCGACGTGTCGGGTGACCAGGCTGTGGCGCACCACGTCTCGGCGATCGAAGCCGCGCGCGAAGCGGGGGCGAAGCGCGTCCTCTACACCAGTCACCAGGGGGCGGCGGCGGATTCGCTGTTCGCTCCGATGGTCGACCACGCGGCCACCGAGCGCCGGGTGGAAGGGGTGGCGTTCACCGCGCTCCGCAACGGTTTCTACGCGAGCACGGTGCCGCTGCTGCTGGGGGCGGCCCTGGAGACCGGCGAGCTGGCCGCGCCGGCCGACGGGCCGGTCTCCTGGACGGCGCACGCCGACCTCGCCGAAGCCGCGGCGATCGTGCTCGCCGGCGAAGGCCGGTTCGACGGGCCGACGCCGCCGCTGACCGCGCCGGTGGCCCTGGACCTCGAGGAGGTCGCCGCGCTGCTGACCGAGCTGACCGGCCGTTCCGTCCGGCGCGTGGTGATCTCCGACGAGGCGTGGGTGGCCGGTTTGACCGGGCACGGCGTCCCGGCGGCGCGCGCGGAGCTGCTGCTCGGCATGTTCCGGGCCGCCCGGCGCGGGGAGTTCGCCACGGCCGGACCGGACCTCGAGGCGCTGCTCGGACGTCCGGCGACGCCGTTGCGAGCGGTACTGGCCGAGGCTGTCGCGCTATGAACCGGGTGTATAAACTCTAGCTATACACACCGTGTACAGTCGCGGGCATGTCGATCGGACTGACGCTGCTCGGGCTGCTGGAAACCGGACCCCGGCACGGCTACGACCTGAAACGGGCCTACGACGACCGCTTCGGCCACGACCGCCGGGTGCACTACGGCCAGGTCTATTCGACGCTGGCCCGGCTCCTGAAGCAGGGGCTCGTCGAGGCCGACGGCGTCGAGGTGGACGGCGGACCCGAGCGGAAGCGGTACGCGATCACCGAAGCCGGGGTCGCCGACGTCGCCGGCTGGCTGGCGACCCCGGAGAAGCCCGACGCCTACCTGCACAACACGCTGTACACGAAGGTGGTGCTCGCGCTGCTGTCCGGGCGGCCCGCCGCGGAGGTCCTCGACGTCCAGCGGGCCGCCCACCTCGACGCGATGCGCGAGCTGACCCGCCGCAAGACCGGCGGCGACCTCGTCGACCAGCTCATCTGCGACCACGCGCTGTTCCACCTGGAGGCCGACCTCCGGTGGCTGGAGCTGACGGCGGCCCGGCTCGACCGGCTGGCGGAGGAGATCGCGTGAGCGAGGTCCTGCTGGAAGCCACCGGCGTCCGGAAGGCGTACGGGCCCACCGAGGCGCTGGCGGGCGCGGGCCTGCGGGTGTGCGCGGGGGAGATCGTGGCCCTGATGGGGCCGTCCGGGGCGGGCAAGTCGACGCTCCTGCACTGCCTGGCCGGGATCGTGCGCCCGGACGCCGGGACGGTCCGCTACCTGGGCGCGGACCTCGCGGCGATCTCGGACCGGGCGCGCTCGGCGTTGCGCCGCACCGAATTCGGGTTCGTCTTCCAGTTCGGGCAGCTCGTCCCGGAGCTCACCTGTCTGGAGAACGTGGCGCTGCCCCTGCGGCTGAACGGCGAACGCGGCCGGGTCGCCGCGCAGCGCGCGCGGGCGGTGCTGGCGGAACTCGACCTGTCCGGCGTGGCCGGGAAACGGCCGGGCGAGGTGTCCGGCGGGCAGGGCCAGCGGGTGGCGGTGGCCCGCGCGCTGGTGACCGCGCCGCGGGTCGTCTTCGCCGACGAACCGACCGGTGCCCTGGATTCGCTCAACGGCGAGCAGGTGATGGGCCTGCTGACGACCGCGGCCCGCGAGCGCAACGCGGCGGTGGTCCTGGTGACGCACGAGGCCCGCGTGGCGGCGTACTCCGACCGCGAGGTGGTCGTGCGCGACGGCCGCACACGGCAGTTCGAGGTGACCGCGTGAGCCGGCGGTGGGTTGCCGACCTCCTCCTCGGCATGCGGCTCGCCGTCGGGGGTGGCGGTGCGCGGACCGCACTGGGGCGGCTCGCCCTCACCGCCGTCGGGGTGGGGCTGGGGGTCGTGGTGCTGCTCAGCGCGACGTCGCTGCCGCACATGCTCGACGCGCGCGCCGAACGGTCCGCCGAACGCACGCCGCGGTCCGTGGCCGAGGGCGGCGTCGCCTCGCTCGTGGCCGTCGGCCGGGCCGACGAGTTCCGCGGCCGCGGGCTGCAGGGCTACCTCGTCCAGCGCACCGGGCCGCACCCGCCCGCCGCGCCCGGCGTCGGCCGGCTGCCCGGGCCGGGGGAGGCCGTGCTGTCGCCGGCGCTCGCCGCCCTCCTGCGGTCGCCGGACGGCGAGCTGCTGCGCCCGCGGTTCCCGCACCGGGTGATCGGCACCATCGGCGACGCCGGGCTCACCGGCCCGAACGAGCTCTACTTCTACCTCGGCTCCGACACCGTCACCCGGCAGCCGCAGGCACTTCCGGTCGGCGAGTTCGGCGGCCGGTCGCACGGGCGCGGTCTCGAACCGATCGAACTGCTCCTGGTCGTGCTGGGCGCGACCACCTGCCTGGTGCCGGTGTTCGTCTTCGTCGTCGCGAGCACCCGGCTCGCCGCGGCCGCCCGCGACCGGCGGCTGGCCGCGCTGCGGCTGGTCGGCGCCGATCGCGGCCAGGTGCGGCGGATCGCCGCCGGCGAAGCCCTGCTCGGCTCGGGTGCCGGGCTGGTGGCCGGCGTCGGGCTGTTCCTGCTCGTGCGCGCGCTCGTCCCGGAGATCACCGTGTCCGCCTTCCGCGGCGGCATCTTCGCCACGGACGTGGTACCCGACTGGCGCCTCGCCGTCCCGGCCCTGCTGGCGCTGCCGCTGCCGGCCTGCGCGGCGGCCGTCTTCGCGCTGCGGCGGGTCGTCATCGAGCCGCTCGGTGTCGTGCGGCGCGGGACGCGGGTGCGCCGGAAACTCTGGTGGCGGCTCCTGCCGCTCGCCGCCGGCGGCGCGCTGCTGGCCGGCCGGCTGAGCAGCGACGACCCCCGGGATCCGCTCGTGATCGGCGGGGTGGTGCTGATCCTCGCGGCCGTGCCCGTGGTGCTGCCGTGGCTGGTCGAACGCGTCGCGGGCGTGCTCGGCGGCGGGTCGCCCGCGTGGCTGCTGGCCGTGCGCCGGCTCCAGCTGGACAGTGCGACCGCGGCGCGCCTGGTCAGCGGCATCGCCGTCGTGCTGGCCGGATCCATTGCGCTGCAAGGGGTGTACGCCCGGACCGAAAGCGACCGGCCGCCCGGGCAGGCCGCCAGGGTGCTCGCGACCGCCTTCACCACGAGCCTCGCCGAAGTCCAGGCCTTCACCGCCGCCCTGCACGCCCTGCCCGGTCTGGCGGACGTCGAAGTGGAAACCCGCGGCCTGGTGCGGAACGCGGCCGGGCAGCCGGCCTCCCTGGTCCTGGTCACGTGCGCCGAACTCGCCATCGCGGACTGCCGCGACGGCGACGTCTACGCGGCAGGCGCGACGGCGCCCGGCCCCGGGGAACGGCTCTGGTTCGACAACGCCGGACCGGCTCCACAGTGGACGGTGCCGGTCGAGCGGTACCACCGGACCGGCCGCGAAGAGCCGGGCACCCTGTACGTCACGCCGTCGGCGCTGGCCACCGCGACCGGACCCGGGTTGAGCTCGAACGTCGGGATCCCCGCCGCCGGGCCGGAACTGGTCGAGCGGGTGCGCAACGTCGTGGGCTGGAACGGCGTCGTCAGCTCGCTGGGCACCGAGCGGGACGGCACCGTCGCGCTGATCACCCGCGTGCTGTCGGTGGGCTCGATCCTGGTGCTGCTGCTGGCCGCGGGCAGCCTGCTCGTCGCGGCGTGGGAGCAGCTGCGGGAACGGCGGCGCAGCCTCGCCGCACTGATGGCCAACGGCGTCGGGCGCGGGGTGCTGGCCCGATCCCTGCTGTGGCAGCTGGCGATCCCGGTGGCGGTGGCGGTCGTCGTCGCCGTGCTCGCCGGGCTCGGCCTCGACTGGCTGCTGCTCACCTTCGTGGTGCACCGCCCGATGGTGGTCGACCTGGCGGCCATCGGCGTCCTCACCGCGACCGCGGCCGTCGCGGTGCCGGCCGTGACCGCGCTGACGCTGCCGGCGTTGTGGCGCACCGCGAGCCTGGAACAACTGCGGGAGGAATGACGGCACCGGCGGTACAAGAGGTGTACAAGGCCGGTGTACGGATTTTGGATTGCCTGCTGGCGTACTGCTCCCATGCGAACTCCGAAAGCGATCCTCCTCGCGCTGGCCGTGGCGGCCGGTGTGCTGGCGCTGCCCGGGACGGCGAGCGCCGCCTACAGCGACCCACTGACCACGACCGCCAAGCAGAACCTCGTGTGGCACGCCACGCCCGCCGCGGCGCTGACCGCGCTGGACAACGCGCTGCCGAACGTCAGCATGAACACCGTCGTCAACGACACCAGCTACGACATGACCGGCTGCACCGCCGCGGAAAAGGCGTCGCTGCCCAAGGCGCCGGTGGCCACCAAATCGATGTGCTGGGACGCCGACCGCGCCGGGACGACGACGTGGGTACCCCAGGCCATCACGACCTCCGGCGACGCCGACAACGACGGGAAGTGGGGTGACGACAAGGTCATCCTGACCGGCTGGCACGGCACCGACGCACTCAGCACCGCCAACGAGAACCGGTACAACGACGCGCGGATCCAGGCGATCAACTACAACGATCCCGCCAAGCCGTCGTACCGGATGCTGTACCTGGCCGTGCCCAACAGCACCGGCAGCAGCTTCTCCGCCGCCGAGGCGCACATGGGCGGGATGGCCTGGTACGGCGACAAGATCTACGTGACGGCCGTGGGCGGCTCCTCGACCGCGATCCGGGTCTTCAGCACCAAGCACATCCTGCAGATGACCGACACGACGTCGAACGCGATCGGCAAGACGTCGTCCGGGTACGCGGCCTGGACGTACAAGTACGCGATGATGCAGATCGGCTACTACAGCTACGCGGGCGGCGCCTGCGACATGGCCTCCGACACGGCGGTGCCGTGCTTCTCGTCGATGTCGCTGGACCGCAGCACCAGCCCGGCGAGCATCGTGACGTCGGAGTACTTCAAGGAGACGAACCTCCACGGCCGCCTCAACCGCTACCCGATGGGCGACGACTTCCTGCTGGCGGCCTCGTCCGCAACGGTGTCCGCGACCGAGGCGTTCCGCAGCAACGTGGGCAACGTCCAGGGAGTGCTGTCCAACGGCGGCAAGTACTACGTGGCCCACAGCTCGGCCACGACCAACGGCCAGCTCTGGACCCAGACGACCGCGAAGAGCACTTCGGCGACGTGTGGCACCGGGACGACGGCCTGCTGGGCCATGCACCCGGAGGCGCTGACCTACGACTCCTCGACGGGCCTGGTCTGGTCGATGGCGGAATGGTCGACGGCCGACTGCACGGCGAAGAGCCAGACCTGCGGCCGCTCGGTCTTCGCGGTCCCGCTGTCCTCGCTGGCCGCCTGACCCGTCCGGACACGCCGCCCCGGGAACGCCCGGGGCGGCGTTCAGGCGCCGGGGTGGCCGCAGGCGTAGACGTTCGCCGAAGCCAGCCGCACGCAGGCCGGGCAGGTGTGCACCGGCCGGTCGCGGCGGCCGAAGTACGGGTGGCGGGCGCCGCACAGCGCCTCGAGCACGTCCCCGGGGCGCGGATCCGGGTGACACCGGGGGCAGTAGGCGTGCGCGGCGCGTTCGACGTCGGCGCTCATGTCACCCGGGTACCCCCGGCGGCGTCGCGCCAACCCGCCGCCACGTCCACACCGACCGGCCGCCGGTGAAGCACCAGATCGCGATGACCGGGTCGCAGATCGCGCAGCCGAAGGACGAGTCGTGCGCGAACGGCAGGATCGGCTGGCCCTTCAGGTGGTGGACGACGTCCCAGCCGGTGTGCAGCAGCCAGCCGGCGCCGATGAAGGCCCACGAGTCGAGCCCGCGGAAGGCCACGTAGGTCAGCACCGCGCAGAACACCAGCTCCCACGGCCCGAGCGCACCGCCGGAGAGGTAGGCGGCGCCCGCGCCGCCGACCACCACGGCGTTGAACCGCCGCCGGTGCCGTTCCGGGACGAGGGAGTTGAGCATGACGTAGGCGAGGCCGATGAGGATCGGCATCAGGATCTCGAGCACGGCACCGACGTTAGGAACCGGCGGTGCGGGCGGCCAGTGGCTCGATGGTCGCGGGGCGCCGGGATCTCGCCAGTTAATTAACTCAAGCGATTGACTTAAAATGCGGTACGCTGCCGCCATGACCACGCCCGGACCGCTCACGGCGGACAGCCCGATCGGGGAGTGGGTCGCCCACCCCGGCGGCGGCCCGCTCATCCGCGCCCTGCTCACCGAAGCGGGGGTCGACGAGACCGCCCTCGCGCCGGTCCGCCTGCTGCCGCTGCAGCAGCTGGTCGCCCTCAGCCAGGGCCGGCTGGCCCAGGACGTCGTCGACGAACTGGTGGCCCGGGCCAACCACGGCGTGGTCCCGGCGCCGGGGGCCGGGCGGGCGGGGTGGCGCGAACGGATCGTGCCCGGCCGGTTCGAGGGCCGGACCGTCGTCGTGACCGGCGCCGCCTCCGGGATCGGCCGGGCGACCGCGTCCCGCATCGCCCGCGAGGGCGGCCGCGTCGTCGCGGTCGACGTCTCGGCGGAGCGGCTGGCGGACTTCGCCGACGGCCTCGGTTCGGCGGAGCTCGTCGCCGTGCCGGCCGACATCACCGACGAAACCGGCGTGGCGCGGATCCTCGCCGCCGCGGGGCCGCGCATCGACGGGCTCGCCAACGTCGCCGGGATCGTCGACGATTTCTCCCCGGCCCACGAGGTCGGCGACGAGCTGTGGCGGCGCGTGTTCGCCGTGAACGTCGACGGCACGTTCCGGCTCATCCGCGCGGTCGTGCCGTCGATGCTCGAAGCGGGCTCCGGGGCGATCGTGAACGTGGCTTCCGAAGCGGCGTTGCGCGGCTCTGCCGCCGGGATCGCTTACACCGCTTCGAAACACGCTGTCGTCGGGATCACCCGCAGCTGCGCCTTCATGTACGGGCCGCACGGCATCCGCGTCAACGCCGTGGCGCCGGGCGGCGTCGCCACCGGGATGGGGATGCACGCGGAGCCGTCGGCGTTCGGGCAGGGCCGGATCGGGGAGTTCCTGGGGCTGATCCCGCCGATCGCCACGGCGGAGCAGCTGGCGGCGTCGATCACCTTCCTGCTCGCCGACGACGGCGTCAACGTCAACGGCGCCCTGCTGCCCTCCGACGGCGGCTGGTCGGTCCAATGACCGTGCCGCTGTCGGCGGTGGCGCCGGAACTGCGCCGCCGGGTCCGGTGGATGCCGCGCCTGCCGCTGGAGCGGGCCTGGGCACGGCGCCTGGTGCGGATGGCGACCGCGCGGCTGCGGCCGCCGTCGCTGCCGGACGTCACCGTCGAACTGCATCCCGGCCTGCGCGTCTACCGGCCGCGGACGTCCCGGTCCGACCTCACCCTGCTGTGGATCCACGGCGGCGGCCTGGTCATCGGCGGCGCGGCGCAGGACGACCGGTTCTGCGCCGGGACGGCGAGCGAGCTCGGCATCACCGTCGTGTCGGCCGAATACCGGCTCGCGCCCGAGCACCCCTACCCGGCGGCGCTGGACGACTGCCACACCGCCTGGACGTGGCTGCGGGATGGCGTCGCCGCCGAGCGGGTGGTCGTCGGCGGCCAGAGCGCCGGCGGCGGGCTCGCCGCGGCGCTCGTGCAGCGCCTGCACGACGAGGGCGACCGGCCGCGGGCGCAGTGGCTGTTCTGCCCGATGCTCGACGACCGCACCGCGGCCCGGCGCGCCCTCGACGCCGCCGGCCACCGGGTCTGGGACAACCGCCTCAACCGGTTCGGCTGGCGCGCCTACCTCGGGATGGAGCCGGGCGCGCCGGTCGTGCCGCTCTACGCGGTGCCCGCGCGCCGCGAAGACGTCAGCGGGCTGCCGGACACCTGGATCGGCGTCGGCGACATCGACCTGTTCCACGACGAAGCCGCCGGGTACGCCCGGCGGTTGCGGGCGGCGGGCGTCGCGACGGAGCTCCACGTCGTGCCCGGCGGCCCCCACGGGTTCGAGGACTGGGCCCCGTCGAGCGAGTTCAGCCGCCGCTACCTGGCCGCGGCCCGGGCGTGGCTGGGCCGGCTCCGGTGACCGCATCCGTAAGGTGGGGTGCGGCAGAGCGTACGGGTGATGCGGGTGGGTGGATGAACGTCAAGGCGGATCGCGCGAGTGCCACGCGGGAGAGCATCCTCGTGACGGCCGAGCGGTTGTTCGCCGAGCACGGGGTGCACGCGGTGTCCAACCGGCACATCAGCGAGGCGGCCGGGCAGGGCAACAACGCCGCGGTCAACTACCACTTCGGCACCAAAGTGGACCTGGTCCGCGCGATCGCCCGCAAGCACTTCGGCCGGATCGAGCGGCTGCGCGAGGAGCTCGTCGATGCCATCGACGGCGACGGCGAACTGCGCGACTGGGTGGCCTGCCTGGTCCGCCCGTCGACGAGCTACCTGCACGAGCTGGGCGCGCCGACGTGGTTCGCGCGGTTCAGCGCCCAGGTGATGACCGACCCGGCGCTGCGGGTGATCCTCGTGGAGGAGTCGCTCTCCTCGCCGGCGCTGGCCCGCGCGGTCGAAGGGCTCAACCGCTGCCTCGACGGCCTCCCGCCGGACGTCCGCGCCGAGCGCGGCGATATGGCCCGCCAGCTGATGATCCACATGACGGCCGAACGCGAGCGGGCACTGGCCGAGGGCTCGCCCACGCCGCGGGCGAGCTGGAACGACACGGGCACCGGCCTGATCGACGCGATCACCGGCCTCCTCCTCGCCCCGGTCACCCCACCGTCCTGACCCGGCCGGACGACTCGCGTACCCAGCCGGACGACTCGCGTACCCAGCCGGACGACTCGCGTACCCAGCCGGACGACTCGCGTACCTGGACGGACGACTCGCGTACCTGGCGGGCCGGGGTTCGTCCGGGCGGATGGATCTCACCGCCGGAGTTCGTCGCCGCGTACGAACGGTGGCGGGGGAAATGCTCCTAACGTCACCCCGATCGGGCGGTGACGAGGAGGCGGCGGGTGCGGACACTCTTGCGGGGCGGCCGGGTCGTCGATCCGGGGACCGGGTTCGACGGCGTCGCCGACGTGCTGCTGGCCGGTGGTGCCGTCGAAGCGGTCGGGCCCGGCCTGACCGACCCGGACGCCACCGAGGTCGACGTCAGCGGGCTCGTCGTCGGGCCCGGGTTCGTCGACCTGCACAGCCACGTGCACTCCGTCGCCGGGCAGCGGCTGCAGGCCATGGACGGGGTCACCACCGCGCTCGACCTCGAAGCCGGCCTGATGCCGGTCGAGCGGGCCTACGCCGAAGCCGCCGCGGCCGGGCGGCCCCTGCACTACGGCTTCTCCGCCTCCTGGGGCGCGGCCCGGGCGCAGGTGCTGCTCGGCATCGAGCCCGACGCGAACATCGACAGCAGCCTGGCGGTGCTGGGAAACCCCGGCTGGCAGCGGTCTTCGTCGGCGACCGAGCTCGCCGCCTGGCTGTCCCTTTTGGACACCGAACTCGCCGCCGGTGCCCTGGGCATCGGCGTCCTGATGGGGTACGCGCCGCAGACCGCGCCGGGGGAGTTCCTCGCCGTGGCCCACCTCGCCGCGAAGGCCGGGGCGCCCACCTACACCCACGTCCGCGAGCTGGTCGAGGTCGACCCGGCGATCCCGGTCGACGGCTCGGCGGAAATCGCCGCCGCCGCGGGGGAGACGGGCGCCGCGATGCACCACTGCCACGTCAACAGCACCTCCGGCCACCACGTCGACCGCGTCCTCGCCACCCTCGACGACGCCCGCCGCGCCGGCTCGCGCGTCACCGTCGAGGCCTACCCGTACGGCGCCGGCAGCACCGCGGTCGGCGCCGCCTTCATCGAACCGGACCGGCTGCGGTTGAAGGGACTTCGCGCGTCCAGTGTGGTCATCCTCGACACCGGGGAACGCGTGCGCGACGAGGCCCGCCTGCGTCAGCTGCGGCGGGACGACCCGGGTGCGCCGTGCCTGCTGGAGTTCCTTGACGAGGGCAATCCCCGCGAACGCGCCCTGCTGCACCGGGCCCTGGCCTTCCCCGACGCCGTCGTCGCCAGCGACGCGATGCCGGTGTCCTGGCCGGGCGGCCGCTCCGAAAGCACCGAGTGGCCGCTGCCGCCCGGCGGCCGGACGCACCCGCGCACCGCGGGCACCTTCGCCAAGACCCTGCGGCTGATGGTCCGCGAAACGCGCGCCTGGACCTGGCTCGAGGCGTTCCGGCGCTGCTCCTACCTGCCCTCGCGGGTCCTCGACGACGTCGCGCCCGCGGCCCGCCGCAAGGGGCACCTCGGGGCCGGGGCCGACACCGACGTCGTCGTCCTCGACCCGGACCGCATCACCGACACCGCCACCTACGCCGACCCGACCCGGCCCTCGCACGGCGTCCGGCACCTCTACGTCGCCGGAGTCCCGGTGGTCGCCGACGGAAACCTGGACGTCACGGCGCTGCCCGGCAAACCGCTGCGAGGTGAGCCGCGGTGATCGACGACATCGAGACGCTCGTCCGGTGCGAGTCGCCTTCGGCCGACCACGAAGCCGTCGCGCGCAGCGCCGAAGCCGTCGCCGGGATCGGCGGCCGCCTGCTCGGCGTCGAGCCCGAACGGATCGTCACCGATGGCTGCACACACCTGCGCTGGCGGTTCGGCGACGGCGAGCCGCGCGTCCTGCTGCTCGGCCACCACGACACCGTGTGGCCGCTGGGATCCCTGCGCACGCACCCGTTCGAAGTCCGCGACGGGATCCTGCGCGGGCCTGGCTGTTTCGACATGAAGGCCGGCGTGGTCATGGCCTTGCACGCCGCCGCTGCCCTGCCCGACCGCGACGGCCTCTCGATCCTCGTCACCGGCGACGAAGAGATCGGCTCGCCGCTGTCCCGCACCTTGATCGAAGGGGAAGCCAAGAGCTGCGACGCGGTCTTCGTGCTCGAAGCCTCGGCCGACGGCGGCGCGCTGAAGACCCGCCGCAAAGGCGTTTCCCTGTACCGCGTCGAGGTCGAAGGCCGCGCCGCGCACGCCGGGCTCGAACCGGAAAAGGGCGTCAACGCGGGGATCGAGGTGGCGCACCAGATCCTCGCGATCGCCGCGCTCGCCGACGCGGACCGGGGCACCACCGTCGTGCCGACCGCGCTGACGGCCGGGACCACGACGAACACCGTGCCCGCCAGGGCGAGTGTCGCCGTCGACGTGCGGGTGTGGGACGCGGCCGAACAACAGCGCGTCGACCGCGCCATCAGAAGCCTCGCCCCGGTGCGCGAAGAGGCCCGGATCCACATCGACGGCGGCATCAACCGCGCACCGCTGGACGCGGGAGCGTCTTCGGAGCTGTTCGCGCTCGCCGCCGTCCTGGCGGGAAAGCTCGGCCTCGAGCCGCTCGCCCAGGCCGCGGTCGGCGGCGCGTCGGACGGCAACTTCACCGCGGGACTGGGCGTTCCGACGCTCGACGGCCTCGGCGCGGTCGGCGGGGGAGCGCACGCCGACGACGAGCACGTCGTCGTCGCTGAGCTGCCCCGGCGGACCGCGCTGCTCGCCGCGCTCACCGAAACCGTGCTGGCGCACCGGGCTTCGTCCGTGCCGACGAACGTGCCCGGTGAATCCGGTGCGGGACAACGGTGACCGGCGGCGAACGTCCGGAAAGGATGGTGGGCGTGACAGAAGTCGTGACGAACACAGCCCCGCCGCTGCGGGACGAGGCCGCCGCCGCGGCGGCCCGCGCCGCCCTCGCCTCCGGTGTCCGGATCCGGGCGCTGGCCGAGGTCGCCGACCTGACTGCGGTCTCCCGGCTCTTCGACTCGATCTGGCGGCCGGCGCCGGGAAACCCGCTCGTGACGACCGAACTGCTGCGGGCGATGGTCTCGGCGGGCAACTACGTCGCCGGGGCGTTCGACGGGCCGGAGCTGCTCGGTGCCTGTTTCGGGTTCTTCGGCGAGCCCGCGAAACGGGGACTGCACAGCCACATCGCCGGGGTGGCGACGGCCGGGCACGGTCGCGGCATCGGCTTCGCGCTCAAGCTGCACCAGCGCGCGTGGGCGCTGCGCCAGGGCGTTTCGGTGATCTCCTGGACGTTCGACCCGCTGGTGCGCCGCAACGCCCACTTCAACCTGACCAAGCTCGCCGCCCGCCCGGCGCACTACCTGCCGGACTTCTACGGCCCGATGTCGGACGGCATCAACGGCACCGGCGACACCGACCGCCTGATGGTCGCCTGGGACCTGGCGAGCCCGCCGGTGCGGGCGGCCGCCGCCGGCCGGCCGGACCGGGCCGACGCGGCGGCGCTGCGGGCGGGCGGCGCCGCGGTCGCGCTGGCGGTGGGCCCGGACGCCCACCCGGTCAGCAGCTCCGCGGACGCGCCCGTGGTGCTGGTCGCCGTGCCGCCGGACATCGAGGCGCTCCGCCGCACCGGCCCGGAGCTCGGGCGGGCGTGGCGGATCGCGCTGCGGGAGGTGCTCGGCGGGCTGCTCGCCGAGGGCGCCTCGGTCACCGGATTCGACCGGGCCGGCTGGTACGTGCTCACGAAGGAGGGCAAGTGAAACTCACCGGGGTGGAAGTCCTCCGGGTGCGGATGCCGCTGGTGGCGCCGTTCCGGACGTCCTTCGGCACGCAGGCCGAGCGCGAACTGCTGCTCCTGCGGGTGGTGACGGCCGAGGGCGAAGGCTGGGGCGAGTGCGGGGCGATGGCGGGCCCGCTCTACTCCTCGGAGTACATCGACGGGGTCGAACACGTGCTGCAGGCGTTCTTCGTGCCCGCGCTGCTGGCGGCCGGAGAGCTCACGGCGCACCGCGTCACGCCGCTGCTGGCGAAGTTCAAGGGCCACCGGATGGCCAAGGCCGCCCTGGAAATGGCGGTGCTCGACGCCGAGCTGCGGGCGCACGGCCTCTCCTTCGGCACCGCCCTCGGGTCCACAACGGACAGCGTGCCGTGCGGGGTGTCGGTCGGGATCATGGACTCGATCCCGCAGCTGCTCGAGGTGGTCGGCGGCTACCTCGACGCCGGGTACCTCCGGATCAAGCTGAAGATCGAACCCGGCTGGGACGTCGAGCCGGTCCGCGCGGTCCGCGAGCGCTTCGGCGACGAAATCCTGCTGCAGGTCGACGCGAACACGGCGTACACGCTGTCGGACGTGCCCCAGCTGCAGCGGCTGGACCCGTTCGGGCTGCTGCTGATCGAGCAGCCGCTGGAAGAGGAGGACGTGCTCGGCCACGCCGAGCTGGCCCGGCACCTGAAGACGCCGATCTGCCTGGACGAGACCGTCGTGTCGGCGGCGTCGGCCGCGGCCGCGATCCGGCTCGGCGCCTGCCGGATCGTCAACATCAAGCCGAGCCGGGTCGGCGGCTACCTGGAGGCGCGGCGGGTGCACGACGTCTGCGCCGCGCACGGCGTCCCGGTCTGGTGCGGCGGGATGCTCGAAACCGGACTGGGCCGGGCGGCCAACGTCGCGCTCGCGTCCCTGCCCGGGTTCACCCTGCCCGGCGACACCTCGGCGTCGGACCGCTTCTACCGCACCGACATCACCGAGCCGTTCGTGCTCGACGCCGGCCGGCTGCCGGTGCCGTCCGGGCCCGGCCTCGGCGTCACCCCGATCCCCGAGCGGCTGGCCGAGGTGACCACCGCGAAGTCCTGGCTCGCCTAGCGAAACGAGAGGTCCCCATGTCGAAACTCCCCGAACTCTCCGCCTGGCTGGAATCCCGCCTCCCCGCGCTGCTGGCCGAGCACCACGTGCCCGGCGCGGCGGTCGCCGTGTACGCCGGCGGCGAGATCGCCGACCACGCCGCCGGGGTGCTCAACACCGGCACCGGCGTCGAAGCCGACGTCGATTCGCTGTTCCAGATCGGCTCGATCACCAAGGTCTGGACGACCACCCTGGCCATGCAGCTGGTCGACGAGGGCGCACTCGAGCTCGACCAGCCGGTCCGGAAGTACCTGCCGGAGTTCGTGCTCGGCGACGCCGACGCGGCCGCCCGGATCACCGTCCGGCAGCTGATGTGCCACACCGCCGGCTTCGAAGGCGACATCTTCACCGACACCGGCCGCGGCGACGACTGCGTCGAAAAGTACGTCGCGACCCTGGGGGACGTGCCCCAGCTCTTCGCACCGGGCGAGATGTTCTCCTACAACAACGCGGCCTTCTGCGTGCTCGGCCGGGTGGTGGAGAAGCTGCGCGGCAAGCCGTACGGCGAATGCCTGCAGGACCACCTGTTCACCCCGCTCGGCCTGACGCACGCGGCGCCGAGCCCGTACGAGGCGATCCGGTTCCGCGCCGCGCTCGGGCACTTGACCGCCGCGCCCGGTGCCGACCCCGAACCGGCGGGCACCTGGGCGCTGGCGCCGTCCAACGCCCCGGCCGGCTCGATGCTCGCCATGCGCCCGCGCGACCTCGTCACGTTCGCCGCGATGCACCTGCGGGACGGCGAAGGCCCCGACGGCACCCGCGTGCTGAGCGCGGAAAGCGCCCGCGCGATGCGGGAACGCCTGGTGGAGCTGCCCGGCCTCGGCCTGTTCGGTGACGCCTGGGGACTCGGCTGGTCGCTGTTCGACGCGCCCGGCGGGGCGGTCGTCGGCCACGACGGCGGGACGATCGGGCAGTCCGCGTTCCTGCGCGTGGCGCCGGAGCACGGGGTCGCGGTTGCCCTGCTGACCAACGGCGGCCACCCGATCGCCGTCTACACCGAGGTCATCGGGCACGTCCTGCGCGAGCTGACCGGCATCGAACTGCCGGTGCCGCCGGTGCCCGACCCGGCCGCGCCGCGCGTCGACGCTTCGCGGTACGTGGGCGAGTACTCGTCGTCGGTGGCGGACATCGTGGTCAGCCAGGACGATGACGGCCGGATCTGGGTCGAGCGCGTCCCGAAGGGGATCTTCGCGGACCTCGCCAAGCCGGAGAAGATCGAGCTGGTCGCGCTGAACGGCGACACGCTCATCCTGGCCGAGCCGATGCAGGGCATGTACGTGCCGCACGCCTTCGTCGGGGACGACGGCACCGGCCGCGCGCTGTACCTGCACACCGGCCGGGCCGATCGGCGGGTGACCGCGTGAGCGCGGTCGAGGCGGCGATCGACGACGTCTTCGCGGAAGCGGGCGCGCGCGGGTTCCTGCACGCCCGTGAGCTCGGTGGCGGGGCGGAGGTGGCCGTCGGCGCGGACGCCCCGGTGGTGCTGGCCTCGGTGTTCAAGATCCCGGTCGCCGTCGCCTACGCCCGCGAAGTGGCCGCGGGGCGGCTCGACGAGACGGCCCGCACCCGCGTCGGATCGCGCTACCGCATCGGCGGCATCGGCACCGCGGGCTGCGCCGACGACGTCGAGATGAGCTGGCGCGACCTGGCCCTGTTCATGCTGACGATGAGCGACAACGCCGCCACCGACGTCGTCTACCACCGGATCGGGGCGGCGGCCGTCGACCGCGTGCTCGCCGACCTCGGCCTGCACCGCACCCGGCTGATCGGCTGCTGCGAGGACCTGTTCGCCTCGGTGCTGGCCGATCTGGGGGCGTCCGCGGACGCCGACATCGACGCCGTCTTCGCGGGTGCGACCCCCGAGCAGACGTGGAAGCTCGCGGTGCTGGACCCGGAGCGCACGACGTCGTCGACGCCCCGGGAGATCACCGGACTGCTCGACGCGGTGTGGACCGACCGCGCCGGCGAACCGGCTGCCTGCGAGCGGGTCCGCTCGATGCTGGCGCGGCAGATCTGGCCGCACCGCCTGTCGTCCGGATTCGGCTCGGACGTCACGGTCGCGGCCAAGACCGGCACCCTGCCCGCGGTCCGCAACGAAGCCGGTGTCGTGTCCTATCCGGACGGCCGCCGCTTCGCCGTCGCGGTCTTCACCCGCGCGAACTCCCTGGCCGAACGGCAACCCGCCATCGACGCGGCGATCGGCAAGGCCGGGCGCCTCGCCGTGGACCACCTGCGGAAGGAAGCCCCATGACGCACACACGGACGGCGGGAGTGCTGCTCGGCGCGCTCGCCCTGGCGGCGACCGCCTGCGGGGGACCGGGCGGTGCCGGCGCGCCCGGCGGCACCCTGGCCGACGGCAAGACGTTCAACCTCGGGATCGCCTCCGACCCGGGCAACCTCGACCCGCACATGTCCGTGCTGTCGGTGACCGGCCAGGTCGACCGGTTCCTCTACGACCCCCTGCTGGAGCTCACCCCCGACGGCAAGCCGCTGCCCGCGCTCGCCGAGAAGTGGGACGCCACCACGACCACCGCGTCGTTCACCCTGCGGCCGGGCATCACCTGCGCGGACGGCGGCCCGCTGACCGCGGCCGACGTCGCCGCGAACATCGCCTTCGTCGGCGACCCGGCCAACAAGTCGCCGTACGCCGGTCTGACGATCGCGCCCGGCACGAAGGCCACCGCCGACGAGGCCACCCGGACGATCACCGTGACCAGCGGCGCGCCCGACGCGTTCCTGCTGCGCAACGTCGGCGCGCTGCCGATCGTCTGCGCCAAGGGCCTCGCCGACCGGAAGCTGCTGGCCACCGGCGGCAGCGGCACCGGCATGTTCGCCGTCTCCGAGGTCGTCCCGAACGACCACTACACGTTCACCCGCCGCAAGGACTACACGTGGGGCCCGGGGGACCAGCCGGCGCAGCAGGCCGGCCTGCCGGACAAGGTCGTCGCCCGGGTCGTGCCCAACACCTCGACGTTGGCGAACCTGCTGCTGTCCGGTGAGCTGAACGCCGGCCAGGTCAACGGACCGGACCGCCAGCGGCTGGAAGGGCGCAAGCTCTTCCACGCGGACTTCCTCGCCCCGCTCGGGGAGATCTTCTACAACCAGGCGCCCGGGCGCCCCGGCCAGGACGAGGCGGTGCGGCGCGCGCTGACCCAGGCCCTCGACCTGGCCCAGCTCGGCAAGGTGCTCACCAACGGCACCGGCAAGCCGTCGCAGAGCCTGGTCACCGCCGAGCCGCGAGCCTGCTCGGGCGACACCGTCACCGGCCACCTGCCGGCGCACGACCCGGCCGCCGCCGCGTCCGCTCTGGACGCCGCGGGCTGGAAGGCGGGCCCGGACGGCGTGCGCGTCAAGGGCGGCAAGCGGCTGGCGCTCACCGCCCTCTACGGCACCCAGCTCGGCCCGACCATGGCCCCCACCGCCGAACTGGCCCAGCAGACCTGGAAGTCGCTCGGCGCCGAGGTCACGCTCAAGGCCGTCGACAGTCCCGGGCTGTCGCAGGTGCTGTTCGGCACCGGCGAGTGGGAGGTTTCGTTCGGGCCGCTCGGGCTCACCCTGCCGAGCCAGCTGGTGCCGTTCGTGTCCGGCCCGGCCGCCCCGGACGGGACCAACTTCGGCCACATCGCCAACCCGGCGTACGAGCAGGGCGTGAAGCAGGCGGCCGCGATGAGCGGCGCCGCCAGCTGCCCGGCGTGGGAGGCCGCGGAAACCGCGCTGGTCAAGCGGGTCGACGTGGTGCCCTACGTCGACTCCGTCGTGCCGTTCTACGCGAGCGGTTCGCGGTTCGAGATCAGCCAGGGCGCGATCACGCCGTCGTCGATCCGGATGTACGCGCGATGACCACGGCGGCGGCGCCCGCGCGCCTGCGCGGCGGCCCGTGGCCGTCGTTCGCCGCCCGGCGGCTGGCCCGGTTCGCCGTCTCGCTGTGGGCGCTGGTCACCGCGGCCTTCCTGATGATCCACCTGGTGCCGGGCGACCCCGTGCGGGCGGCGCTCGGCATGACCGCCCCGGCCGAGCTGGTGCGGGCCAAGCGGCTCGAGCTCGGCCTCGACGACCCGCTGTGGGTGCAGTACGGGCGCTACCTGCGCGGGGTGTTCACCGGCGACTTCGGGACGTCGATGGCGAGCGGCCAGCCGGTCACGCAGGTGATCGGCGATCGGCTGCCGGCCACCCTGCAGCTGGCGATCCCGGCCTTCGCGGTGGTGGTCGCCATCGCGATCCCGGTCGGCGTGGTCTTCGCGGTGCTGACCCGCGGCGGCCGCCGCCGCGGGACCGAGCTGGCGTTCACGTCGGTGAGCGCCTTCCTCGCCGCCGTCCCCGAGTTCCTGGTGGCGGTCGCGCTGGTGGCGCTGTTCGCCGTGGTGCTCGGCTGGTTCCCGGTGGCCGGCAGCGACAGCGTGAGCGCCTACGTACTGCCGGTCGCGGCCCTGGTGACCGTGCCGTCGGCGGTGCTCGCGCGGATGCTCCGGGTCGAGCTCCTCGCGGTGCTTGGCGCCGACTTCGTCCGCACCGCGCGGGCGAAACGGCTGCCCGCGCGGCTGGTCTACGTCCGGCACGCGCTGCCGAACGCGCTGACCGCGACGCTGACGCTGGGCGGGCTGATGCTGACCGGGCTGGTCGCGGGCACGGTGCTGGTGGAGAACGTGTTCGCCTGGCCCGGCCTCGGCTCGACGATCGTGCAGTCGATCCTGCAGAAGGACTACCCGCTGGTGCAGGGGATCGTGCTCGTCTACGGCGTCGGCGTGCTGCTGGTGAACCTGCTGGTCGACGTCGTGCTCGGGCTGCTCGACCCGCGCTCGGCCATTCGGGAGGCGTGAGATGGCGCGACGCGGTACGTGGACGGCGGCCCTGCGCACGCCGGTGGGGGCGTGCTCGGCGGTGCTGCTGGCCCTGGTCGTCGTCCTGGCGGCACTGGCCCCGCTGCTGTGGGGCGACGGCGCGGCCGCGATCGACACCGACGCGATCGGCCAGGGCCCGTCCGGGACGCACCCGTTCGGCACCGACTCCCTCGGCCGCGACCTGCTGCTCCGCACGCTGGTGGCCACCCGGCTCTCGGTCGGGCTGGCGGTGCTGGCCACCGCGATCGGCGCCGGCGCCGGGGTCGTCCTCGGGACGCTGCCCGCGGTGCTGCCGCGCCGGGTGGGCCGGCTGCTCACCGCGGTCGTCGACATCGCCGTCGCGTTCCCCGGGCTGCTGCTGGCCCTGTTCCTCGCGGTGATCTTCGGCGTCGGCACGCACGGCGCGGTCCTGGCCATCGGGTTCGCGATGGTGCCGGCCTTCGCCCGGCTGGTGCAGACGCTGTCGGCCTCGGTGAGCGGGCGAGATTTCGTCGCCGCGGCCCGGATCGCCGGCGTCGGCCGGATCCGGCTGCTGGCCCGGCACGTCCTGCCGAACATCGGCGAGCCGCTGGTCGTCAACGCGACCATCGGGGCGGGCTCGGCCATGCTGGCCTTCGCCGGGCTGTCGTTCCTCGGGATCGGCGTGCAGGCGCCGGACTACGACTGGGGACGGCTGCTGCGCGAAGGCCTGGACGGCATCTACGTCAACCCCGCGGCCGCCCTCGGGCCCGCCGCGGCGGTGGTGCTGGCCGGGCTGGCGTTCAACCTGGTCGGCGAGACGGTCGCCGCGGTGGTCGGGGTGCGCACGCGCGTGACCCGGCGTGCGGCGCCCCCGGCCCCGGCGGCGCCGTCCACGCCCGGCGAGCAGCCCGCGGACGCCGTGCTCGTGGTGGAGAACCTCCGGGTGGCGTTCCCCGGCCCGGACGGCTGGACGGTCCCGGTGCGCGGCGTCAGCTTCAGCGTCCGCGCCGGCGAGGCGATCGGCGTGGTCGGCGAGTCGGGCTCCGGCAAGAGCCTGACCGCGCTGGCCGTGTCCCGGCTGGTCGAGGCGCCCGGCGTGGTCACCGCCGACCGGCTCGAGTTCGCCGGGACACCCCTGGCCGCCGCCTCGGACCGGGAGCTCGGCACGGCGCTGGCCATGGTGTTCCAGGACCCGATGACGTCGTTCAACCCGGCGCGCCGGGTCGGCGGCCAGCTCGCCGAAGTGTCCGAACGGCACCACGGCCTGTCGCGGCGCCAGGCGTTCGCCCGCGCGGTGGACCGGCTGGCCGCGGTGCGCGTCCCGGCCGCCGAGCGGCGCGCCCGGCAGTACCCGCACGAGTTCTCCGGCGGCATGCGGCAGCGGGCGATGATCGGCATGGGCCTGATGGGCCGTCCGAAGCTGATCGTGGCCGACGAGCCGACGACCGCGCTCGACGTCACCGTGCAGCGGCAGGTGCTGCGCCTGCTGGCCCGCACCCGCGAAGCCGAGGGCGCGGCGATCCTGCTGATCAGCCACGACATCGCGGTGGTTTCCCAGACGTGCGAACGGATGCTGGTGATGTACGCCGGCCGGATCGTCGAGGACCTGCCGACCGGGAGCCCGGCCCGGCACCCGTACACGCGGGCGCTGCTGGCCACCACGGTGGACCTGGAAACCGACCGCGACCGGCCCCTCGAGGTGATCCCCGGCCGGCCGCCGGAACCCGGCCAGGTGCCCGAGGGCTGCGCCTTCGCGGCCCGGTGCCCGCTGGCCTCGGACCGCTGCCGCACCGAAGACCCGGTGCTCGAACCGGCGACCGGTGGCCACCGGGTCGCCTGCTGGCACCCCCAGGTCAGTGTCCTTTCCGGACAGTCGCACGAGGAGGGGGCCGCGTGAGTGCCTTGGAGTTCGACGCGGTGAGCGTCCGCTACGGCAAGCTGACCGCGGTCGACGGCGTCAGCCTGACCGTCCCGCCCGGACAGGTCGTCGGCCTGGTCGGCGAATCCGGCTCCGGCAAGTCGACCCTCGCCAGGGCGGCCGCCGGGCTCGCGCCGGTCAGCGCCGGCCGGGTCCTGCTCGACGGCGTCGACGTGCGCCGGCTGCCTCGGCGGCGGCCGCTGCAGATGGTGTTCCAGGACCCGTATTCGTCGCTGGACCCGCGGATGGCGATCGGCGAGTCGATCACCGAGGCGATGCCGCCGGGGACGTCCCGCGCGGACCGCCGGGCCGAGGTCGCCCGGCTGCTCGAGCTGGTGCAGCTCGACCCGGACCGCGCCACGGCGCTGCCCGGCCGGCTCTCCGGCGGCCAGCGCCAGCGCGTCGCGCTCGCCCGGGCGCTGGCCGGGCGGCCGAAGGTGCTGATCGCCGACGAAATCACCTCCGCACTCGACGTCTCGGTGCAGGGCGCCGTGCTCAACCTGGTCCGGGACGTGCAGCGGCGGCTGGCGCTGTCGATGCTGTTCATCTCGCACAACCTCGCCGTGGTGCGGTACGTCAGCGACGTCGTCGCGGTGATGTACCTCGGCCGGATCGTCGAAGCCGGGCCCGCCGAACAGGTCCTCACCGAGCCGAAGCACCCCTACACGCGCGATCTGCTGGCCGCCGCGCCGTCCGCGCACCGGAGCCTGCTCGACGGCGGCGAGACCGGCACGGACGCCGGCCCGCTCGCCGACACCGAACCCGCCGACCCGCACCACCCGCCGTCCGGCTGCCGCTACCACCCGCGCTGCCCGGTCGGGCCGCTCGTGCACCCCGACCGCACCGTCTGCGTCACCGCCGACCCGGCAGGCGACGCCGCGGGCCGGCCCCACTCCGCGGCGTGCCACTTCGCCGCGGCCCGTCCCACGAGGAGATCCGCATGACCCGACGTCCCGGCATCGACGACCTCGACGCCTTCGAGTTCCCCGAGCACCCGGCGATCTCGCCCGACGGCAGCCGGATCGCGTACGTGCTGCGCACCGCCGACCGCGACGCCGACACCGACACCCGTTCGCTCTGGCTCGTCGGCACTGACGGCGGTGCGCCGCGCCGGCTCACCCGCGGCCCGGCCGACCTCGAGCCGGCGTGGTCGCCGGACGGCACCCGCCTGGCGTTCCTGCGTGCGCAGGACGGCCCGGCCCAGCTGTGGCTGCTGCCCGTGGACGGCGGCGAGCCCGAACAGGTCACCAGCCTCCCGCTCGGCGCGGGCAGCCCGGTCTGGCGGCCGGACGGCGCCCGGATCGCCTTCGCCGCTCCGGTCGACCTCGCCGCGGACGAGAGCGAGGACGACGCCGCCCGGGCACGCCGGGCGGGCGCCCCGGTGGTCGCCGACCGGCTCGACTTCAAGGCCGACGGTGCCGGGCTGCTGCGGACGCTGCGCAAGCACGTCCACGTCCTCGACGTCACCACCGGCGAGGTCCGCCAGGTGACGGCGGGGGACTGGCACGCGGGCGACCCCGCGTGGTCGCCGGACGGCTCGCAACTCGCCTTCCCCGCGGGGCCGGACGCCGACGCCGACATGACCTTCCGCTCCGGCGCGTACGTCGTCGAGCCCGGCGGCGAGCCCCGCCTGGTCGGCTCCGGCGACGGCCAGTGCGGCACGGTCACCTGGACCACCGACGGCGCCGCGCTCGTGGTCGTGGGCCGCCGAGACACCGCACCCGGGCACCTCGGGCTGCTGCGGATCCCGCTGGACGGCGGCGAAACCACCGACCTGGCCGCCGCGCTGGACCGGAACGTCATGCCGGGTGCTCCCGGGTACCCCGGCGCGCTCCCGCAGCTCACGGGCGAAACCGTGCTGTTCTGCGCGCGCGACCGCGGCTACACCCACCTCTACGCCGTCGACCTCGGCGGCGGCGAGCCGAGGCTGGTCACCGGCGGCACCGGGAACGCCGTGGTGGCGATGTCCGCCGCCGGGAACAGGGCGGCGATCGTGCTGGCCACGCCGACGTCCTACGGCGAGATCGCGACGGTCGACCTCCCCGGCGGCGAGATCGAGCTGCGCACCGGGCACGGGCCCGGGTTCGACCCGTTCGCGGGCGAGGAACGGGAGTTCACCATCTCCGACGGCACGGTTGTGGCCGGCTGGCTGCTGCGCGATCCCGCCCGCTCCGGCCCGCTGCCGCTGCTGCTGGACATCCACGGCGGCCCGCACAACGCGTGGAACGGCACGGCCGACGCCGTGCACCTCTACCACCAGGAACTCGTCGCGCGCGGCTGGGCGGTGCTGCTGCTCAACCCGCGCGGCAGCGACGGCTACGGCGAAGCGTTCTACACCGCGGCGGTCGGCGCCTGGGGCGTGGCCGACGCCCGTGACTTCCTCGAGCCGCTGGACGCCCTCGTCGCCGAGGGCGTCGCCGACGCGCGGCGGCTCGCCGTGGCCGGCTACAGCTACGGCGGCTTCATGACCTGCTACCTCACCAGCCGCGACGACCGCTTCGCCGCGGCCGTCGCGGGCGGGGTCGTCTCCGACGTGGTCAGCATGGCCGGCACGTCCGACGCCGGCCACTACCTCGGCGTCGCCGAGCTCGGCGCGCTGCCGGCGGAGAACCGGGCGCACTACGCGGCGCTTTCCCCGCTGTCCCAAGTGGAAAAGGTGCGCACGCCGACCCTGGTGGTGCAGGGCGCGGCCGACGACCGGTGCCCGGCCGGGCAGGCCGAGCAGTGGTTCACCGCGCTGCGCGGGCAGGGCGTGCCCGCCCGCATGGTGCTCTACCCCGGCGCGTCGCACCTGTTCATCCTCGACGGGAAACCCTCGCACCGCCTGGACTTCAACCGGCGCATCGTCGACTGGGTCTCGCAGTACGCGGGCGAGCCGGGCAAGCCCGCGCGGGTGCCGCTCGACGCCGCGCACTGGCGACGGCGCCTGGCCGCGCTCGCGCGCAAGCACCGCGTGCCGGGCGCGTCGCTGGGCATCCTGCGCGGCGACGACCGGGTGCTGGCGAGCCACGGCGTGCTGAACACCGCGACCGGCGTCGAGGTCACCGACGACTCGGTGTTCCAGATCGGCTCGATCACCAAGGTGTGGACCGCCACGGTGGCGATGCAGCTGGTCGACGAGGGGCTCGTGAAACTGGACGCGCCGATCGCCGACGTCCTGCCCGAGCTGCGGCTGGCCGACCCCGACGTCACCAAGCAGGTGACCTTGCGGCACCTGCTCACCCACACGAGTGGTATCGACGGCGACGTCTTCACCGACACCGGCCGCGGCGACGACTGCCTCGAGAAGTTCGTGGGCCTGCTCGAGGAGGTCGCCCAGGTGCACCCGCTCGGGGCGACGCTGTCCTACTGCAACTCCGGGTTCGTGCTGCTGGGCCGGGTGATCGAGCAGCTCACCGGGCAGACGTGGGACGCGGCCCTGCGCGAGCGGCTTTTCACCCCACTGGGTCTCACCCACACGGGGACGCTGCCGGAGGAGGCGCTGCTGCACCGGGCGGCGATGGGGCACGTCGCGGCCGGCGACGGCACGCCACAGCCGGCGCCGGCCTGGACCCTGCCGCGCTCGGCGGGCCCGGCCGGCCTGATCACCGCGTCGGCGGCGGACGTCCTGGCGTTCGCCCGCATGCACCTGGCGGGCGGTGGTGAGGTGCTGTCCGAGGCGTCGGCGGCGGCGATGACCGAGTGGCAGGCGGACCTGCCCGACAAGCACACGCTGGGCGACTCGTGGGGCCTCGGCTGGATCCGCTTCGAATGGGACGGGCGGCGGGTGATCGGCCACGACGGCAACACGATCGGGCAGTCGGCGTTCCTGCGGCTGCTGCCCTCGCACGACCTGGCCGTCACGTTGCTCACCAACGGCGGAAACACGCGGGACCTGTACGAGGAGCTGTACCGCGAGATCTTCGCCGAGCTGGCGGGAGTGGCCCTTCCGCCGCCGGTCTCGCCCGCCGCGGTGCCGCCGTCAGTGGACTTCGCCGAGTTCGTCGGGGTCTACGAGCGGGCTTCGATGCGGATCGAGGTCTTCGAAGGGGAGGCCGGCCTGCGGATGCGGCAGACGGTCACCGGCCCGATCGCCGCGCTGGTCCCGGAACCGACGACGGAACACGACCTGGTCCCGGTGGGCGGCCCGCGGTTCGTCTTCCGCGAGCCGGGCGCGCGGTCCTGGATCTCGGCGACGTTCTACACGTTGCCGACGGGGGAGCGGTACCTGCACAGCGGCGTCCGCGCGACCCCGAAGGTCGGGGCGTGAGCCGGGGCACCGGCTGAGCCGGACCGGCCCCGAACTCCCGCTTCCGCTCGCAGGCTGCCCCCGGCCTTCGCCGAGCGGAAGCGGGACCCGGTCAGTGCGCCGAGCCCGACGGTGTCACCGGGCGGCCGCGGCGGATCAGCCAGCTGCCCGCGAAGGCCACCAGGCCGACGACCCCCGCCACCACGAACGCCGCCCGCAGGCCCGCGGCGTCCGGGCCCGACGCGGCCTGGTCGTGGCTGCCCAGCGTCGCCACGCTGACGAACATCGCCGTGCCGAGGGCGCCGGCCACCTGCTGCAGCGTCGAGAGGATCGCGCTGCCGTGCGAATACAGGTGTTCGGGCAGCACCCCGAGCGACTCGGTGAACAGCGGCGTCATCATCAGCCCCAGCCCGGCCATCATCAGCACGTGGATCCCGATCACCGCGACCAGCGGCGAATCCGGGCCCAGCGCCGCGAACAGCCACAGCGAAGCGGCCATCGCCGCCGCGCCCGGGATGACCAGCGGGCGCCCGCCGAACTTGTCGAACAGCGCGCCGACCGGACGGCCCAGCAACCCCAGCACCAGCCCGCCGGGCAGCACCGCCAGCCCGCTGACGAACGTGCTGGTGTGCAGCACGGTCTGCAGGTATAGCGGCAGCAGGATGGCCGCGGCGCCGATCAGGCACACGAACAGCAACGCCGTCAGCACCAGCGCGACCACGAAGCTGCGGTGGGTGAACGGACGCAGGTCGAGCAGCGCGCGGTCCCGGCGCTGCAGCCGCAGCTGCCGCCAGGTGAACACCACCAGCGCCACGACGCCGACGACGATCGGCACCCACCCCGGCACCGCCGGCTCGGCCCCCGCCTGCTCGCCGCTCGACGACAGGCCGTACAGCACCCCGCCGAACCCGACCGCGGACAGCAGCACCGACGGCACGTCCAGCGGCACCTGACGGCGTTCGCTGTCGATGCGCAGCAGCAGCCCGCCGATCACCAGCGCGGCGACCGCCAGCGGCAGCACGATCCAGAACATCCACCGCCAGCCGAGCGACAGCACCGCGCCGCCGATGGTCGGCCCGATCGCCGGCGCGACCGCGATGACGATCGTGATCGTGCCCATCGTCGCGCCGCGCCGCTCCGGCGGCACCAGCCGCATCACCGTCGTCATCAGCAGCGGCAGCATCACCGCCGTCCCGCACGCCTGCACCACGCGCCCGGCCATCAGCAGCCCGAACCCGGGCGCGAGCGCGCTCAGCAGTGTGCCCAGGCTGAACGCCGACAGCGAGAACAGGAACACCTGCCGCGGCGAGAACCGCTCCAACATGAACCCGGTCGTGGGAATGACCACGGCCATCGTCAGCAGGAACCCGCTGGTCAGCCACTGCACGGTCGTCGTCGGCACGTGGAGGTCGACGGTCAGGTCGCGCAGGGCGACGCTCAGGATCGTCTCGTTGAGGATCATCACGAACGCGGAGAGCACGAGAACCCCGATGAGGAGTCCCGACCGCGCCGGGGCGCGGTTCACGTCGGTGGGGGTGGTGGACACGGTTTCGGTCATCGGGGTGGGACTCTCCTGGTCGGCCGGGACGGCCGCGGCGAACACGGACGTCCTTCGCAGTGTGCCCGTTTCGGACCGCTCCTGTCAGGCGCTTTTCGCTACACCGGACCCCCTGCGAAGCCGTTCGAAGCATCCGATATGCTTCTGCGAGTACGGAGTTCCACAGCGCGCGATTAGCTCAGCGGGAGAGCGCTTCCCTGACACGGAAGAGGTCACTGGTTCAATCCCAGTATCGCGCACCACGAGTCCACCCCCGGATTTCGTGGAAGTTCGTACCACGGGCGATTAGCTCAGGGGGAGAGCGCTTCGTTCACACCGAAGAGGTCACTGGTTCGATCCCAGTATCGCCCACGAGATTCGCTGGAGAGCCCTGTCTGCGGAATGCGCAGACGGGGCTCTTCTCGTTTGTGTCTTGTGGGGGCCGAGCCCCCACACCCCCGCCGGGGGCAAGAGATAGGAAGAGGGGCGTGTAGG
>NZ_JBSGBQ010000041.1:0-88175 GCF_053601335.1 Amycolatopsis sp. NPDC004747
GGCACGATTGCGCGGCGGGCACGGCTCTCTCACACGATCATGGGACTTCGACAATCACATGATCAACGAGAGCCGTGCCCGCCCCGCAACCAGGTCAAAAGACTTTGCCGGGGCCCTGCCGGAGAGGGTGAGGGCTTGAGAGCTGAGCCAGACAGGCCGCCGAGAATTCGGCGAGTTTCACCTCCCGGGCTTCTCCCACAGCCAGAACTCGATGCCCTGGTTGTCGGTGCAGTCGGCGGTGGTCCCGTACGGGTGGGTCTCGACCTCGCCCGCCTGTCCGCCCTGCTCCCGCACCCGCACGAGAGCCGACGCCAGGTCGTCCACCGCGTACATCAGCTTCCAGCCCACCTGCCGGTCCCCGGCCCAGAGCCCGCCCTCGAGCCCCGGCCCCGAGAACCCCCACGCGTCCGTCGTCGAACCCGGGGTGAACTGCCAGCCCAGCACCGCGCCGTAGAACGCCTTCGCCGGCGAAGCTTCCGGTACCTGGAACGTGAAGTACATGGCCTCGCCGTGGCGGGCCGGGCGGGGGCCGGCGGCCGGGGTGGCCGCCTGGGACACCAGCCAGCGCTGGCCGAACGGGTCGCGGAACGAGCCGCCGCGGCCGTACGGCGAATCGGTCACCTCGCGGATCAGCGTCGCGCCCAGCTCCAGGGCACGGGCCACCGAGACGTCGACGTCCGGCACCTCCACCCGCACCGACGCGCCGCCCTCGCGCGGGGCCACGTGGCCGATCTCCGGGTACTCCTCGGCGAGCATCAGCACCGCGTCGCCGATGGCCAGCTCCGCGTGCCCGACCCGGCCGTCGTCCATCAGGATCGGTTCGCCCCGGCGGACCGCGCCGAAGACCTCGACGTAGAAGTCGAGGGCCGCGCGGGCGTCGGGCACCGCGAGGTAGGGCGTCAGCGAGCGCAGCGACGCGGCGGCAGCGGGTGCCTCTGAGGTGGTCGTCATATCGGCTCCGTTCAAGATGGCGCGACGCAGGTCGTCGCGCAGTTCGGCGGCGAAGTCCGGGTCGGGCGCGACCCGCTCGGAGGGACGGCGAAGCGCGTCGAAGGGCTCAGGCACCGCGACCCTCCTTTTCTTCGTAAGCGCGCCGGAACGCGGCACGGGCCCGGACGAGCAACGCCTCGGTGGCGTGCACGCTGCGCCCCAGGTGGCCGGCGACCTCGGGGACGCCGAGGCCGTCGACGTACCGCAGCGTCAGCGCCGCCCGGTGGTGCGGCCCCAGCGATTCGAGCACCTGTCTCGCGCGCAGGGCGTCGAGCTGCTCGTCCCACGGGTCCTCGACGTCCGGCTCGCTGTCGTGCACGAGCCGCAGTCCGCGTTCCTCACGTTCCTTGCGCCGCCAGTGGTCGGCGAGCTTGTGCCGGGCGACGCCGATCAGCCACCCGGTGCTCACTGGAGGTGCGTACTCCTTGCGACAGGCGGCGACCGCCCCGAGGAACGTCTCGGACGTCAGCTCCTCGGCGAGCGTGCGGTCACCGCACCGGGACAGCAGGTACCCGTAGACCTCCGGCAGCGCGGTTTCGTACAGCCCGAGCAGCGCGAAGGCCGGGTCCGGTCGTACCCGAGGTTCCGTCACACCTTCATAGTCGTCCGGCGGCCGGGTTTTCCGACGGGTGAACTTCCGGGATTTTCCGGCGGCCAGTTCACCCGGACGGTGACAACGTGCTCCCGCCGTTCCGGGAAGAGCCGGTAGATGCTGACGACGAACGTGCCGGGCCGCGCCCGCTTCCGGAACAGGTAGTCATGTGCGCACGCGGTCCCGTACCGGACGGTCCAGCCCCGGTACCGATCACTGCGGTGCTCCAGGACGAACCCCATGTCGTCGACGAGCTCGGTGTATTCGAGCACCCGCTCCCGCCCGGCTTCACGCCGGTACTCCAGCTCGTGCGGATAGCCGTACCTGTCCATGACCAGCACGTTCTCGCCGCGAATCCGGGCGACACGGCTCGCATGCGGGAATCCCGGATCGGATTGCCCACCTTACGATTCGTGGTTGACCGACAGCGAGGGGTGTTCCATGGACCGGCCGGCCAAGCCGAACTACCGGCGCCGCCAGCTCGGCCGCACCCTGCGCAAGCTACGGGAGGCGGCCGGGCTCAGCCAAGAGGACGCCGGCCGCCCGCTCCGGTTCTCCACTTCGAAGATGAGCCGAATCGAACAGGGGTACATCCCGGGCTACAACGACTTTCTCGCCCTGCTCGACCGCTACGGAATCATCGCCTCGGACTACGACGAGTACGTGCGGATGTTCGACTACGCCAAGGAGAAAGGCTGGTGGCACGCATTCGGGCTGAGCGACCGCGGGTTCGTGAGCGTGGAGGCCGAGGCTTCGCGGATCCGCAACTACCAGCTGGGTTTCATCCCCGGGTTGCTCCAGACCGAGCCGTACATGCGCGCGACCTTCGCCGGTGCTCGGGACCCGTTCGAGGGGAGCAAGTTGGAGGCTGAGATCCAGGTTCGGCTGCGCCGCCAGCTTCGGCTGGTCGATTCCCCGCGGCTGGAGCTGCATGCGGTGATCGACGAGTCGGTGATTCGTCGCGAACCCTGCGATGTCGCGCAGCTGCGCCACCTTCTCGACGCCGGGGAACTGCCGAACGTCCGCTTGCAGGTTCTCCCGCAGGCCGCGGGATCGCATGACGGGCTGTACAGCAACTTCATCATCGCGAGCTTCCCCGACAAATCCGAACCGGACTTGGCTTACGTCCAGTACGGATTCGGATCGCTGCAAGTCGAGAAGGATGCCGAGGTGCGCGCTGCTAGCCTGATGTTCGACCATCTCGCCGATCTGGCACTGGACCAGGAAGACTCGCGTACGTTCATCGCCGGGGTCCTCGCCGAGATGTAAACCGACGGAGAGGCGACCGTGGACTGGCGTAAGAGCAGCTACAGCGGCGGGTCCGGCAGCAACGATGATTGCGTCGAGGTTGCCTTCACCAGCGCCACCATCGCCACCCGGGACTCGAAAGCCCCCGCGGCCGGGGCACTCGAAGTGCCGCCGGCCGCGTGGTCCGCCTTCCTCGCCGCCGTCACACCCGCGGGTCCGGCAGCCGCCGTCCGGTGATCGCGACCACCACCGCCAGAACCGCCACCACGCCGATCACCAGCGCGAATGCCTCGCGCGAACCCAGCGATCCCGACAGCGCCGCGTACAAGCTCCCCAGCGTCGCCACGCCCAGGGCCAGCGACGTCTGCTGATTGGTCGTCATCACGCCGGACCCCACTCCCGCCAGGTCCGTCGGCACGTGGGACAGCACGATCCGGAACAGCGTCGTCATCGCCAGCGCGTTCCCCACGCCGATCGCCACCATCGACGGGGCCAGGTCCAGGATCGTCACGTGTGGCCACGCCGACAGCGTCGTGCACAGCAGCGCCACCATGCCCAGCGCCGTGATCGCGCCGCCCACCGGGACGACCTTCTGGCCGTACCGCGCCACCAGGCGGCTGCTCAACATCGACACCGTGAAGTACGCGACCGCCAGCGGGGTCAGCGCGCCGCCCGCGCCCAGTGGGCCGAAGTGCAGGCCCTCCTGCAGCGTCATCGCGAACACGAACATGAACGAGCCGAACGCGGCGAAGAACGGCACGGCCACCATCAGCCCGCGACGCACGCTCGGCAGCCGCATCACCGTCGGGGGCAGCAGCGGGGTTCCGCCGAGACGCTCCAGCCGCCGCTCGACGTGCACGAACGCCGCCGCCGCGAACGGAAACAGGGCCAGCAGCGCAATGGTCCAAACCGGCCAGCCCAGTGCGCGGCCCTCCATCAGCGGAACCAGCAACGACAGCAGCGTCACGGCCAGCAGTGCCGTACCGAGCCGGTCGACGCCCAACGGGTTGTGCGCGCGGCTTTCCGGCAGCTTGCGGGCCAGCACCAGCACCACCAGGCCGATCGGGACGTTCACCAGGAAGATCGGCCGCCAGCCGGTGCCCCACAGGTCGGCCGCCACCAGCCCGCCGCCGAGCAGCTGGCCGACCACCGTCGAGATGCCGCCCGTCGCGCCGAACAGGCCGAGCGCGCGCGACCGCCGCTCGCCCGAAGTCGTCGCCTGGATGATCGACAGCACCTGCGGCAGCAGCAGGGCCGACGCCGCCCCCTGCGCGGCGCGGGCCACCACCAGCGTGCCGGCCGTCGGGGCGATGCCGCAGGCCAGGGACGTCAGCGTGAACAGCCAAAGGCCCGCGATGAACAGCCGCCGCCTGCCGAACGAGTCGCCGAGGCGGCCGCCGACCACCAGGAGCACCGCGTACGCGATGCCGTAGGCCGCCACCACCAGCTCCAAGGTGGCGGTGGACGCGTGGAGGTCGGCATCGATCGTCGGCAGCGCGACGTTGACGATGAAGAAGTCGATGATCGGCAGTGCCGCCCCCAGCAGCACCGTGACCAGGCCGGCGGGGGTCAATCCCGGCCGGGCGAGGGCGCCGGTGGTGCTCGGCGCAAGGGAGGTCGTGGTCATGAGTACTACGATCGGCCCGCCGGGAAACTGGTACCAGTTGTTGTTTATCCAGGTACCGGCCACTACCTGGTACCAGGTTCCAGGGCGTGTCATCCTGGCACCATGACCACCGCCGTCGATTCCGGCCTTCGCCGCCAAGAGCTGGCGAGGTTCCTGCGCAGCCGTCGCGAGCGGATCACGCCCGAGCAGGTCGGCCTGCCGATCGTGGGCCGCCGCCGGACGCCGGGGCTGCGCCGCGAAGAGGTCGCGCAGCTCGCCGGCGTCGGGGTCACCTGGTACACCTGGCTCGAGCAGGGCCGGGACATCAACGCGTCCGAGCAGGTCCTGCAGGCGATCGCCCGCACCCTGCGGCTCGACCCGCACGAGCACATCCACCTCTTCCGGCTGGCCGGAGCACCCGAGCCGGAAAGGGAAAAGGACTGCCAGGTCATCACGCCGGCGATGGAGCTCATGCTGAAGAAGCTGGAGCCGTACCCGGTCGCCATCCGCAACGCGCGCTGCGACCTGCTCGGCTACAACCGGGCCTACACCTGGCTGATGGGTGACGTCGACGCCATCCCGTTCGGCGACCGCAACACGCTGGTCCAGTGCCTGCTCAACCCCGAGTGGCGCAAGCGGATGCTCGACTGGGACGCGAACATCCCGCGCGTGATCGCGTCCTTCCGCGCGGCGATGGCGGACCACGTGGCCGAGCCGGCGTGGAAGCAGCTGGTCAAGCGGCTCAAGGCCGAGTCGCCGCTGTTCGCCGAGCTGTGGCCGCACCACGACGTCAACTCGGAACCGATCCGCACCAAGCGGTACCTGCACCCGGACGTCGGGCTGCTGCAGTTCAACTTCACCTACCTCTACTACGGCCGCCGGTCCGAGATCACCATGTCGACCTACACCCCGGCCGACGAAGAAACCGCGGCGAAGCTGCCGCTCGTGTTCGACCGAGACTGACGACGTACGCCGGCCGTGCGCTCCGGGACGGACGCGCGGACCGGCCGTGACCGGTAGTTTCGCCGCATGAGAAGGCCTCCGTGGGCAGGACGCCTGGCGCGCACCGTCGTCGTCGGGGTCTTCGTGATCGGAGCGACCAGTGCGTCGTCGCGGTGGCAGCCCGGGGCGTCGCCGCTGACGCCGCTCGGTTTCGCGTGGCTCGCCGCCACCGTCCTCACGCTGCTGCTCGTCCACCGCTTCCCGCTGACGCTTTTCCTGGTCGCGTCCGCGTCCGCGTTCGGCTACTACGCCTCCGGTCTGCCAGGCGGGCCGGTCATCCTGGTACCGACCGTCGCGTTGTTCGTGCTGACGCGGCAGCGTGGACCGCTCACCGCCGGCATCACCGGCGCCTCGGCGCTCGCCGCCGCCTACGTCGTGCACGTCGTCATGACCAGGTCGTTCGCGTTGGAGACCGGAGTCGCGTTCATCGTCGTCTGGCTGATTGCCGTCATCGGGGTCGGGACGGCCGTCCGGTACCAGCTCGACGCGCTCGCCGCCCGCCGCGAACAGGCCGACGAGCACCGCCACCGGCTCGCCGAGCAGGAGCGGCTGCGCATCGCCCGCGAGGTCCACGACGTCGTCGCGCACAGCCTGGCGATGATCAACGTCCAGGCGGGGGTGGCCGCGCACGTCGCCGACCGGCGGCCCGAGCAGGCCAAAGAGGCACTGCTCAACATCAAGGCGGCCAGCGCCTCCGCGCTCAACGACCTGCGCGCGACCCTCGCCGTGCTGCGCTCGGGGCAGGACAAGGCGCCCGCGCCGAGCCTCGCCCAGGCCGGCGAGCTGCTGGACCACGCCCGCGACGCCGGGCTCACGGTCGAGGTCCACGGCGAACCCGGCGACCTCCCGGCGCCCGTCGACGCCGCCGCCTACCGGATCCTCCAGGAGTCGCTGACCAACGTCGTCCGGCACGCCGACCAGGCGAACCACGTCGAGGTCCGGTTCCAGCGAAAACCGGGGACGTTCACGCTGCGGGTGCGCGACGACGGCCGCGGCACCACCCAGCCGGCCCCGGGCCACGGCCTGCGCGGGATGGGCGAACGCGCCGCCGCGCTCGGCGGGCGGTGCACCGCCGGGCCGGTCGAGAGCGGTTTCGAAGTGTGCGTCGAGCTACCGATCGAGGGGGAAGCATGATCCGCGTGCTGCTGGCCGACGACCAGGTCCTGGTCCGCGCCGGGTTCCGCGTGCTGCTGGAGACCGAAGACGGCTTCGAGGTCGTCGGTGAGGCCGGCGACGGTGAGCAGGCGGTCGCCGGTGCGGTCGAGCACCGGCCGGACATCGTCGTGATGGACGTCCGGATGCCCGGTGTCGACGGCCTCGAAGCCACCCGCCGGATCACCGCGAACCCGGACCTGGCCGGGACGAAGGTGCTGGTGCTGACCACGTTCGACGTCGACGAATACGTCTACGAAGCCCTGCGTGCCGGCGCCAGCGGGTTCCTGCTGAAGGACACCGAGCCGGTCGAGCTGCTGCGTGCGCTGCGGGTCGTCGCGAGCGGGGAGGCGCTGCTGGCGCCGACGGTCACCCGGCGGCTGATCCAGGAGTTCGTCGGCCGCCCGGAGAACCGGCGCATCGACACCAGCGCCGTCCGCGAGATCACCGACCGCGAACGCGAGGTGCTCGGCCTGGTCGCGGGCGGGATGTCGAACGACGAAATCGCCGCCCACCTGGTCATCTCGACGGCGACGGCCCGCACCCACGTCAGCCGCATCATGACGAAGATCGGCGCGCGCGACCGCGCCCAGCTGGTGGTGCTGGCCTACGAATCCGGGCTCGTCACACCGCGTCGCCCCGCCTGACCCGGCGCACCACGCGAACCGCGCGCACCAGGAACACCACGGCGAGGACGCCGACCAGGCCGATCCAGATCACGGCGCCTCCTCTCCCGGCCGATGCTCTGCTCAGAGGGCGTCCGGGAGGGGGAGGGCGTTCGCCGACACGGCGGAAGTCACACCTTCGGGCTAACCTGATCGACCGCGTGGTCACCCGGCTATCCTCAGCGGGTGCGTCGTGCGTTGATCACCGGTATCACCGGTCAGGATGGCCAATACCTCGCCGAGCTCCTCCACGAGCAGCAGTACGAGGTCTTCGGCCTGGTCAAGGGGCAGAACAATCCCCGGATCGACATGATCCGCGCGGAGTACCCGTTCGTCGAGATCGTCGAGGGCGACCTGCAGGACCTGTCCAGCCTGGTCGGGGTCCTGGAGCAGGTGCAGCCGGACGAGGTCTACAACCTCGGCGCCATTTCCTTCGTCGCCTTGAGCTTCAAGCAGGCCGAGCTCACCGCGAACGTCACCGGGCTCGGGGTGCTGCGGCTCCTCGAAGCCGTCCGGATGGTCGGCGGCAGCCAGAACAACCCCATCCGCTTCTACCAGGCCTCCAGCTCCGAGATGTTCGGCAAGGTCCGCGAGTCGCCGCAGACCGAGGCCACGCCCTTCTACCCCCGGTCGCCCTACGGCGTCGCGAAGGTCTTCGGGCACGACATCACCGTGAACTACCGCGACAGCTACGGGCTGTTCGCCTGCTCGGGCATCCTGTTCAACCACGAGAGCCCGCGCCGCGGCATGGAGTTCGTCACCCGCAAGGTGACCAACGCCGTCGCGCGGATCAAGCTGGGGCTGCAGGAAAAGCTGATGCTCGGCAACCTCGACCCGCGCCGCGACTGGGGCTTCGCCGGTGACTACGTCCGCGCCATGTGGCAGATGCTGCAGCAGGACGAGCCGGGCGACTACGTCGTCGCGACCGGCCGCACGCACAGCGTCCGCAACTTCGTCGACCTCGCGTTCAAGCACGCCGGCATCGACGACTGGGAGCGGTTCGTCGAGCAGGACCCGCGGTTCTTCCGGCCCGCCGAGGTCGACCTCCTGGTCGGCGACGCCACCAAGGCCCACACCGAGCTGGGGTGGAAGCCGGAGGTCGGGTTCGAGGACCTGGTCGCCATGATGGTCGACCACGACCTGCGGCTCGAAGCCGCGAAGGCCGGGATCTCGCTGCCGTGATCTCCTACGCGCAGAACGCGGAGGACGTCGTCCTGGCCCGGGTCTTCGCCGGCCAGGCCGCCGGCCGCTACGTCGACCTCGGCGCCGGGTACCCGGTGCTGGACTCGGTCACCAAGCACTTCTACGACCTGGGCTGGCGCGGGATCAACGTCGAGCCGGAACCGACGCTCGCCGCCGAGCTCGACCGCGCCCGCCCGGAGGACGTCAACCTGCGGGTCGCCGTCGGGGCCCGGCCGGGAACCACCGTGCTGCACGCGGTCGACGGCCAGTGGGGCCGGTCGACGGTCGACGACTCGCTCGCCGCGCGGTACCGCGAGGACTGGGCGATCCGGGACATCGAGGTGCCGGTCGTGACGCTGGCCGCGCTCCTCGACGAGCACCCCGGGCCGGTCGACTTCCTCAAGATCGACGTCGAGGGTGCCGAGCGCGCGGTGATCGAAGGGGCCGACTGGAGCCGGCACCGGCCGCGGGTCGTGCTCGTCGAGGCGACCGAACCGGGCTCGCCGAAGCCGGCCCACCACGGGTGGGAGCCGATGCTGCTCGACGCCGGTTACCGCTGCGCGCTCTTCGACGGGCTGAACCGCTTCTACGCCCAGTCCGGCGACGCGGACGCACTGGCGGCCCTGTCGGCGCCCGCGAACATCTTCGACGACTACGAGCCGTACGCGGTGGTCCAGCTGCGGGAAGAGGCCCGGCAGAGCCGTCCCGCCGAAGTCGCCTACATCCGGCGGCTCGAGGCAGCCGTCAAAACGGCCGAAGAAGGGCGCGCCGAGCTGGGTGAACAGCTCGAGGACCACCGGCGGGAGCTGGAGCAGGCCCGGCGTCAGGCGGAGGAGACCCGCCGTCGTTCGGCGGCACTGGAACACCGCGTCGCCGAACTGGAAGCCCAGCTCGACGCGCGGCGTTCCTGAAAACTCAGTTCCGCACCTTCACCGGCACGCCGTCGCGGGCCAGCTCGGCCAGCCGCTCGGTCATGATCCGCCCGACCGCCGCCGGGCTGCACCAGTCCCGGATCGCCTCGATGGCCTTCGCGCCCATGCGGGCCCGCAGCCGCGGGCTCGCGGCCAGCTTCCGCAGCCAGCGCGCGGCCTGGTCGACGTCCGGCTCGGCCCACAGCTGGCCGACGGTGTACCAGTCGCCGAACTCGGCGCCGAACCGGTGGTCGTGCTTCGAAATCGGGCGGACGTCGTAGCCGACCACCGCGGCCGAACCCGGCGGCATGAAGTCGATGTTGCCGCCGAACCCGGTCGCCACCACCGCCTTCCCCATGGCCATCGCCTCGGCCATCCCGAGCCCGAACCCTTCCGAGCGGTGCAGTGACGTGTACACGTCACAGGTCGCCAAGAGCGTGTCCATGTCCTCGCGGGACATCTCGCGACGCAGCAGCGTCCCGCCCACCGAGGCGACGGCCGCGCTCAACGCGGTGTCCAGCTCGGGGAAGCGCTCCAGGTTGTTGGCCTTGAGCACCAGGTGGGCCTTCGTGGCGCGGTCCTCGGCCGGGAACGCCCGGCGGAAGGCCTCGATCACCGCCCACGGGTTCTTCCGGGCGTCACTGGAGGACGCGCTGAAGGTGAACAGCACGATCAGGCCGGTCTCGGGCAGGTCGAACTTCGCCCGGTTCCCGGCGATCGCCGGCGCCTGGGGGACCACGCTCGGCACCACGGTGATCGGGATGTCCGTGACCGTCCGGAAGGAGTCCGAGACGAAGGACGAGAGCACCCACAGCTCGTCGATCCCCGGCAGGTGGGGCATCGCGTGCACCGGGGGTTCCGGCAGTTCCCACGCCCACAGGCCGATCGTGTAGCGGTCGAGCGCGTGCTCCGGGATCAGCTGCCACTCGTTGACGTTGACGATCCACAGGTCGACGTCGAACTCCTTGCCGCGGCGCAACGCGGCGACGTCCGGCGGCACCGGGATCGAACGGTAGGGCGCCTGGCTGTTGAACTCGGTGAAGGTGAGGTTCGCGCCGGCCGCGGTGAGGGCCTGGACGTGGCGGCGAGCGGACTCGGAAAGGCCCGTGGTGGCCCGGACGTCGGCGAAGACGTTCACCCCGGGCGGTCGCCGCACCTCGGACACCGGCGCCGCGAGGCTGTGCCCCGCTTCGATCGCCGCGGCGTAGCCCCGCGCGGCGATCGGCCAGGTCGCGTTCTGGCGCACCCATTCGCGCGCGAGCTTGCCGGCCGCGCGCAGCTCCTCCGGCCACAGCACCGCCCGCTCGAGCAGCCGGTACAGCTCCGCGGCTTCGCCGGCCGGGTCGGTCGGCACGGTCCAGCAGAACGACTCGTCGAAGTGGCGGTGCTGCGGCAGGTCGCTGGTGAGCACGACGCGCCCGGCGCCGAACGCCCGCATCATCGTGCCGCTGGTCTCGCCCGCGGTCGGCCAGCGCAGGCTGATCACGGCGTCCGAGGCCAGGACCAGGTCGTCGAACCGGGGCTCGGCAGGCGACAGTTCGACGTGGACGGATTCGGCGAAGCCGCTCCGGTCGATCGTTTCCCGCAGCTGAGCCAGCAGCGACGCGTCGCCGGCGTGCCCGGCGACCAGCAGCCGCGCGTTCGGCCAGCGGCGGCGCAGCTCGACGAAGGCCAGCACCGCCGCGGTGATCCGCTTGTGCCCGGCCAGGCTGCCGAAGACCCCGAACACGACCTGGTCTTCGGTCCACCCCAGCGCCGACCGGACCGGTCCGCGGCGGGCTTCGTCGAGCAGGGTCGCGCCGTGCGGCACCGCGTGCACCGGCACACCCGGGTAGCGGGCCCGCAGGAACTCCGCCGTGTGCGGGTCGTGCACGAGCACCCCGCGGCTGCCGGTGACGAGCCGGCGTTCCATGGTCAGGGTCGCGTGGTCGAGCGTCTTGACGCCGTCCACCTCGATGGCCGGCATGCCGCGGAGCAGGGCCAGGTCGTGCGAGTGGCCCCAGATCGGGCCGTGCGCGTACCGGACCTCCCGGCGGAACTCGTCCGTGTCGACCCCGCCGGCCAGCCCGGCGTGGAGGTCGAGCAGGGAGGGGTCGTGGAGCACGACGAGACCGGGCCGGGCCACGGCCTGCCGGTAGATCCAGGCGTGGACCCCGGCGTGGTTGCCGATCTGGTAGATCGGCAGGCCGCCGGTCTCCTCGTCCGGGCTCAGCAGCGGGACGCCGCTGGGCACCTGGGCCGTCGCCGCGGATCCGGTCACCGCGGCGACGTCCGTCAGTTCGGCCAGCGCCTCGAGCAGGTGGTGGCTGTAGTCCGCGATGCCGCTGGTCTGCGGCGGCAGCGGGCTCCACAGCACGGCGCGGTGGTGTGCGGCTTTCATCGGCGGGCGATCAGGCACAGGCGCTCGTCCAGTCCGTGCGCGGCCTCGGCCGCGCGGACCTCGACCTCGGCGAAGCCGGCCGAATCGGCGAGGAACCGCAGGTAGACGGGGTCCAAGGGCTTGCGGGCGAACGGGTCCAGCCGGAAGTCCGCCGCCGCGTCCGGGCCCGGTGTCTCGACGAGCAGGACGCCGCCGGGCTGCAGCGCGGCGGCGGCCAGGTCGGTGAAGCGGGCGAGCGTGTCCGGCGCCAGGCGTTCGGCGAACCGGAACGCGGTCACCGCGCCCAGCGAACGGGCCGGCTGCCCGGCGAGCGCCTCCAGCGCGTTCTGGGCCGCGACCTCGAAGCCGAGTTTCGCGCAGTGCCGCCTGACCAGCGCGTTGTCCGACGCGGCCGTGTGCGGCAGCCCGGCCGCGCGCAGGACCTCGAGCCATTCGCCCCGGCCGGCCGCGACGTCGAACACGGGTCCGGTGGCGCCGGCGTCCCGGGCGGCGGTGATCAGGGGGAGGTGGTTCCGGCGGGCCTCGCGCACGCGGTCCGCAGGCCCGTCGAGCAGCTCCGAGAGCGCGAGTTCGAGGAACGACTCCCGGTCGGCGACGTCGGCGGCGACGTCCTCCACCGCCGTTCCGGCACGGACCCGGTCGAGCGCGAGGTCCAGCTGCGCGTGGCGGAGCCGGACGTCCGCCGACGCCGAAGCCGAGGCGGCTGCCTGCGCCTCCAGCGCCTTCAGCCGCTGGTCGGTGTCCTGGCCGGTCTCCTCCGTCTCCGCCTGGCGCAACCGCAGCTCGCCCAGCTCGGATTCGAGCCTGCCCAGGCCGGAGTACAGCCGCTGGTTGAGCCCGGCGGTCATGGTCTGGTCGTGCCGGCGCAGCTGCTCGACCTCGTGGGACAGCTGCTGCTGGTTGACCAGGTCGCGCGGGCCCGCCAGCTGGTCCTGGTGGTCCCGGAGGAGCTGGTGGACCGCGTCGAGCGCGTCACGAACGGCGAGGTTGGCTTCGATCTGCCACTTCACCTGGCGCTTCCACAGGAAACGCATCGCCAGGCGGCCGAGCAGGTCGCTCTTGCGCAGCGGCAGGTGCAGTTCGCGGTGTTCGTCCAAGCGGGCCAGTGCGGCGGCCACGCGGTCAGCTGACATGTGGTTTCCCCGGGGTAGGTTCAGTCATCGGGCAAGCTTGCCGGCGATGTTCTGCTGCACCGGCGGCAGCAGGAGCGACACCGCGCCGGAGGCGAATCCGCGTTCGGTCAGCTCGATGACCACGACGTCGCTGCGCTGCAGCAGGTTCCCGATGGCTTCGCCGCCGTCGTGGTCGGCCGTGCTCGTGTGGAGCGCGGTCAGGTCGCCGAAGGCCGCGGCGAGGTACGGGAGGGCGCGGATGGTGAACGAGTCGCCGATCCACGCCGTGCGCAGGCCGTAGGTCCCGTCGCCACTCGTGCTGTCGGTGTGCACGGGGGTGACGTAGTCGTTGGGCATCGGCCGGGTCCGGTCGGTCTTGCCGTCCGGCATCAACGCGTAGTGGGTGCCCTCGGTGACGCCGGTCCGGCCGATCAGCGGCGGCAGGTCCGCCGGCAGCTGCCAGTCTTCCTTCGGCTGCAGCCGCCACTTCGCGCTGATCCCCGGCCGCAGCTTCTCGGCGACCGCGCGGACGGCGGTGATCGCGCCTTCGTCGGACCAGTGCGCGTCCTGCGGACCGTAGAGCGCCTCGCCCTTGCGGTTCGCCCAGTCCTGCATCGGGCCGCGCACGTCGATCATGAAGTCCTCGGCGTCCACCCGGCGCCAGAACTCGTCGGCCACCTTGTCGCGGCAGTCCTTGCCCAGGTAGCTGCCGGGCAGGTGCTGCGGGACCATGCCGATCTTGTCGGGCGCGACGACGACCGCGAACTGCCGTCCCGACGCCTCGACCGCGTCGCGGAAGGCGCGCAGGCGGGCGAACGTGGTGTCCAGGCTGACCGTCTGCACGCAGTGGCTGGTGGCCTCGTCGCCGAGGTAGAGCCAGCCGTCCTTGCCCTCGATGACGTCGGGGAACTGACGCGGGTCCAGCTTGGCCGGCGCGGTGTCGGCGGGCACCTGCAGCGGACCCTGCTGGTTCTCCTGGTGCAGCGGCGGCGGCTCGCCGAACACCCCGCGGCTGATGCCGTCGGCGGCGTGCACCGCCTGCTCGCGGAACACCAGGTGGTCGGTCGTCCACTGGCTCAGCTGCGGGAAGAACGACCAGCCCTGGCCGATGCTCGGGAACGGGGTGAGCTTGCGGTTCTCGAACTCGGACGGCCGCGCGCCGAGGATCGCCGACAGGGCGGGGGTGGCCAGGAAGATCGTCGCGCACACCAGCGCGGTCAGCTGCCTGCGGCCGTGGCGCGGCCGGTACAGCGCGTGTTCGCGCGGGAGGAAGGCTTCGTAGACGGGCGGCATCGTGGGCTTCGGCCCCTGCGTCCTGGTCACGCCGTCACCCCCAGTCTTCTGGCCGCGGCGCGGACCGGCCGGAGCACCCTCCGGGCGCCGGCGACCAGCGGGTGCCGCGGCCGGGGCGCGCGCCCGGCCAGCCAGGCCTGGTGGGCTTCGGTCAGCCGCTCACGCAGCCACGTCGCGGCGGCCGGCGTCGACCGGGTCCGCAGGATGTGCGCGCGGGCGGCCTGCCCCCGCCGCCGGGCTTCGTCGCGGTCGTCGGCGACCGTGCGCATCGCCGCGGCCGCGACGTCGAGATCCGGGTCGGCCCAGCGGCCTTCGGGCTGGTAGGGCGGCCACCCGGGGCCGACGTCGGTCATCGTGGCGGGCACCGGCCAGCCGTGCTCGGGCCCGAAGAACTCGGTCGTGCCCGAGTAGTCGGTGGCGATCACCGGTATCCCCCTGACCATCGCCTCCGCGACGGTGAGCCCGAAGCCCTCGCTGCGGTGCAGCGAAACGTAGGCGTCGGTCCTGGCATACAGGGCGCCGAGTTCGGCCACGGTGAGGTAACGCTCCAGGAGCTCGATCCTCGGGTCACCGCCGATCGCGCGACGCAGCCGCTCGACGGCGGGCGTGTTCAGGTGCCCGTTCGTGGCCTTGAGCACGAGACGGACGTCTTCGCGGCCGGGGAAGGCGCGGTGGAACGCCTCGACGACACCCCACGGGTTCTTCCGGCCACCGGTGGAGTTGAAGTCGAAGATGAAGAGGAACTGCGTCCAGGGAGCCGGTTCCCGCACGGGTTCACCGGGGTCCGGCACGGGCACCGGAATGGTCCGCACCGGGACCGGCGAGTGCGCCGCGATCGCCCGGGTGGCGAACTCGCTGGGCGTCCAGATCTCGTCGACGAGCGCGAACCCGTCGTGCATCGCCGCCGGGAAGTCCTCCAGCTCCCACGCCCACAGCCCGATCCGGTAGCGGTCCGCGCCGGTGTCCGGGTGGGTGTCGAGGATCAGCCGGGTGAAGTCCGAGTTCACGGTGAGCAGGCTGACGCCGAACCGGGGCACGCCGACGTCGTCCGGGGCCGCCAGGCCGGTGCGGACCGAGCCGGACAGCGAGTGCTCCTCGACGACCGACACCATCGGCACGCCGGCCGCGGCGATCGCCCGCTGGACCACCCGGGCCATCTCGCCGAGCCCCAGCTCGGCGGTCAGGTAGCCGGCGACGTTGACGCCGAAGTCGTCCACCGGGGGCACCGGTGACGGCGGCTCGGCAGGCACCGCCCACGCCGGCAGCAGGCCTTCCTCGACCCCGTAGGTGGCGCACCACTGCCGGAAGGCCGCGCGCTGCGCGCCGCGCGGGTGCGGGAACACCGCCTGCAGGTCGACCCGGGCGAGCCAGACCGCGGCGGCCAGCCGGGTCAGCCCGGTGGCGGCGTCCAGCGGCGACGCGGGCTCGGTCAGCCACTGCCGGAACGCCCGGCCGCCGTCGTCGCCGAACGGGTGCGGCGGCAGCTTGCCGGCGACCCGGCCGAGCGGGTCTGGCGTGTCGCGGAAACGTTCCGCGTCGGTGAGCGCGTCGTGGTAGAGCTGCCGCATCACGCTCGTGATCGGGGTGCCGTCGGGCAGCTTGGCGAACGGCGAACCGCCGTGCCCGCCGGTCCCGATGCGGTCGCCGTAGCGTTCGCAGAGTTCGCGCAGCACCGGGTCGGCGGAGAGCCGGACCCGCGGCCGCCGCCGGCAGTCGGCGGTCAGCAGCCACGGCGTTTCCGGGTCGTAGCCGCGGAACGCGAGGAACTTCAGCCCGATCGCCGGGCGCTCGTGCAGGTTCCAGTAGCCGACGGCGAGGCCGGGGTCGCGCACGACGAGGTGGTCGAACACGCCGGCCAGGAGGTCGGGCCACCGCCACGTCGGCTCGGTCCGGTGCGGCGCGCGGCGGCGGGCCAGGTCGGCCCAGTGATCGAGGAACGGCCGGGCGCCCTGGCCGGCGGCGAGGAACCCGTCGAAGACGCCGGGGACGTGCTCCGGTTCCAAGCCGTCCTGCGGCAGCGGTTCGAGCAGGGCCGCCGCGACGACGAGCCCGTGGCCGTCCGCGAGCGCGGCGACGTCTTCGAACGGCGCGTGGACCTCGACGTCCGGGTCGAGCAGGACCACCACGTCCGCCCGGTCCAGCAGGCTGCGCACCAGCAGCGGCCGGAGGACGTCCACGAGGTCCGCGCCGGCGTGGCAGGTGACCAGCCGGTGGTACTCGTCGGGATCCAGGCCGAGCTCGGCGGGCGCCGCTTCGCCGTCGGCGACGAGCACGGTGAAGCCGTGCTCGGGGTGGTGCGCGCGGTAGGACTCGGCGAGCACGTCCGCGACGGCTCGCCGATCCCGGGTGACGACGGTGCAGGCGGCGAACCGTGGCGCGGGATCTCCGGACCGGTTCCCGGCCATGTCAGCCGGTGACGGGCAGCTCGGTCAGCTGCTTCGCGAGGATCTCGTCGAACACCTTCGAGACGGTGGCCAGGTCGGGACCGTCGACGTGGACGCGCACGACGGTCTGCTTGTGCACGTAGTGCACGCGGACCAGAGCCGTGCCGTCCTCCTTGACGAGCTGCATGACCTCCACGCCGGGGGGCGCGGTGCCGGTGTACTTGACGAGCTTGAACTTCACCTGCTGCTCGGTGAGCCCTTCGACGGCGTTCGTCGCGTTGGCCGCGCCGGCCGTCTTGAGGGTGAGCACGACCGCGGTGGCGCCGGAGGGCAGCTTCGACACCGACTGACGCGCGCTGGTCACCTTCGCGTCGTTGAGGGCGTTGTACTCGCCCTCCGTGAGCACGTTGGCGGCCTTGAGCTCGTCGAAGCTCCCGAAGTTGGTCGTCGAGAGGACGTTCCCGGGCAGCTTGGCGATCTCCAGGTCGTCCTTCGGCTTCTGCGTCGGCGACGGCGGCGCGCTCGAGGACTGCGCGACCGGCGGGTTCTTGCCGTCCGAGTTGCCGGAGAACAGGAAGTACCCGCCGACGCCGAGGCCGGCGAGCACGACGACGGCGAGGACGATCACGAGGACCTTCTTGCCGCCCTTGGCCGGGGTGGTCTCGAACGACGGCTCCGGGCCCTGCGCGACCCAGTTCGTGTCGGCCGGGAACTCGGAGCCGCCCCACGGGGTGCTCGTGTCCTGGCTCGGCGCGTTCCAGGGCATCTGCTGCTGGCCCTGCGGCGGGTGGTACTGCGGTGTCTGCTGGGCGGGGAACCCGCCGGAGCCCTGGCCCTGCGGCCGGTACCCGCCGGCGACCGACTGCGGCGGCACGCCCGGCACGACCTGCGTGCGTTCGGCGTCGCCGGGCTGCCCGCCCGGGGCCCAGCCCTGCGGCGCCCCACCCTGGCCGACGGCCTGGGTGCGCTCCCCGCCGCCGAAGGCGGAGTTCACGATCTGGGTCTGGTCCGCCGCGGTGGCGCCCCCGGGCTGCTGCGCCGGGGTGGGCGCGCTCTGCGGCGCGTTCACCGGAGCGATGATCTGGGTGCTCTCCGCCGGGCCGCCCGACGCCGGTGCGGCTTGGGAATCGGCGTTGACGGCCGCGGACAGGACACCGTCCCGGCGCACGCGGTAGTCGTCAGCCGAGATCTGGCCAGCGGCCAGCTCTTCGTCCAACCGGCGCAGTTCCTCCTGCCAGGACAAAACCCGGCCCCCTTTTCGTCAGCGGTTGCCAGCTGAGCCAGCTCACGCATCATTGTGCACTCAGCCCTGCTCACCGGGGCCCGGAGGGTCGTTTCGTGACCAGAGCCCTCAACCGGCGGGCAGGACGCTTTCGAACTGCTTCACGAGCGCGTCCAGCTGGCCGCTCATGCCGGACTGGCCGCGGTAGGGCAGGCCGACGCCGATGATGACGACGTTGCTGCCCGAGCCGTACCAGCTCGTGTTCAGGAACTTGTCCTGGAACCGGCCCGAGACGGTCCGGATCTCGGCCGTCACCGGGCGCATCCCGGACGCCAGTCCCTGCTGGTACAGGGTCTCGACGACGGTCTGCGCGTTCGCGGAACCGCCGGTCGGCACGACCAGGGTCAGGTAGGAGACGTCACCGTCGGTCGACCCCCGGAACACCACTTCCTTCGCCCCGTTCGCGGTGAACAGGTCGGCCGTCGGCTTGGGGAACAGCCCGAAGTCACGAGCTTTCGCGATCGACATCGTGGAGTTGTTCGAGTTGGCCGCGCCCGGGGGCGTCGGCAACCGGTCCTCCAGCGGTTCGGGGCGGACGGCACCCGCGCTCGACTGCGTCACCCGCGACGGCGGCGGGGATGACGCCGAATCGGTGCGCGACCCGAGCCACGCGGTCACCCCCGCGATCATCGCCAGCACGATGAGCACGCCCAGCGAGACGAACAGCCAGGTCGGCCGCCGGTGGGCGGTGGTTTCGTCCGAGCGGTGCTTCCCCGGTGCCTCTTCCGGCTCGCCGGGACGGCCGGGCGCCGGGTGGCCGGCGGGCGGGGTCACCGGCGGGAACCGGCTGACCGCGGACGCGCCGGGCACCTGGCCCTCCACCTGCAGGTAGCGCGTGGGAACGATGTCGGCCGGGCTCGGCGCGGTCGTCAGGTGGTCCGGGAACTCCGGGACGGCGCGGGGAATGGCCGTCGTCTGCGGAACCGGACCCGTCCGCTGCCACGGCGGCGCGGGGGGCGCCGGTGGCTGCGGCTGGTACTGGGCGGGCTGGTACTGCGCGGGCGACGGTGACTCGACCCGCTGCGGCGGCGCAGACGGCGGCTCGTGCTGCGGCGCGGCGGGGTTCGTGCTGTGCCACGAGGTCGGCGCGGGCCGCCGCAGTGGCGAGGGCACCGGTGACGGCACGGTCGAACCCGATGCCCGCGCCAGTAGTTCGTCCCGCTCCTTGCGGTGCGCGGCCGGCTCGATCCGGCCCGTCGCCAGGTCGGCGTCGAGTCGGCGCAGGTCCTCCTGCCAGCTCATGGTTAGACCCCCATCCACCATTCGGGGCGTCAGTTTGGCACGTGTGCGGCCGACCTGCGCGGTTGCAGTTTGAGGTTGATCGGCAACGTAGCGCAAGAGAGGCTCCGGCGGGAGTCTTCCCGGTCACGAACCGGCGCCGGCAGGTCGGGTATCGTCCGGCTGCCCTGGTGACGGCCCCCGCGCGCCGCGCCAGGTGGCGACGAGGGGAGTCGGCGTTGATCACCGAAGAGCTGCCGGGTGCGAACGACGTCACCGGCGGTGTCCGAGACGGACGCAGTGGCCGCGCGCGGATCCGCGAGGGTGGTCTCGCCGTCCTGGCCGGGTTCCTCCTTTCCGCGCTGTTCAACCACCCGGTGGTGCTGCACCCGCGGTCCCTGGTCACCGGGGACCTCGGCGACCCCCTGCTGCAGGCCTGGCAGCTCGCGTGGCAGCACCACTTCGTCACCGGCGGCGGCAGCTTGTGGACCGGCAACACCCTTTACCCGGCGACCGGCAGCTTCGCCTTCTCCGACTCGTTGCTCGGCTACCTCCCGCTGGGGCTGCTCGGCGACGGGCCGTACTCGGCGATCATGCGCTACAACGCCGTCCTGGTCTTCGCGTTCGCGCTGGCGTTCGCCGGCGCGTACCTGCTGGTGCGGCAGCTGGGCGGCAACTGGCAGGCGGCGGCGCTCGCCGGCGTCGTCTTCGCCTGGGCGCCCTGGCGGCTCACGCACACCAGCCACCTGAACATCCTGTCCTCCGGCGGGATCGCGCTGGCGCTGTTCGCGCTGGCCCGTGCGCACGGCTACTCCCTGCGGCACGGCCGCCGTCCCGAGCTGGCCCGGCCGGGGTGGGCGGTCGCCGGCTGGCTGATCGCCGCCTGGCAGGTCACGCTCGGGTTCGCGGTCGGCATCCCGTTCGTCTACCTGCTCGGCGTCATCGGCGTGGTCCTGCTCGTCACGGCGATCCGGGGGTGGCAGCGGTTCGGCACCCGGCTGTTCGCCGCCGACGCCGCCGGCGCGGCCGTGTTCCTCGTGGTCACCTACCTGATGACCATCCCGTACCGGCAGGTGGTCGAGCAGTACGGCTTCACCCGCGCCTGGGACGAGGTGCAGCTCTACTCCCCGCCGCCGCAGGGACTCCTCGGCACGCTGGGCTCGACCTGGCTCTGGCAGGACACCCCGCTGGACCCGCGCACCGGCGCGTTCGCCGACCCGGCCTGGACGGCGCTGCCCGGCGTGGCCGAGAAGCTGCTGTTCCCCGGGCTGGCGGTGTTGCTGGTGGCACTGGCGGGGCTGTTCTTCAGTGTCTGGTCGGTCCGCGTGCGGGTGTGGCTCGGCGTCGCGACGGTCGTGGTCACGGTGTTCGCGCTGGGCTCGCAGTTCTTCGGCGGCGACTACACCTACTACCTGCTGTGGCGGTACGTCCCGGGCTGGGACGCGCTGCGCACGCCGGGGCGCCTGATGCTCTGGGTGCTCCTGCTGCTGGCCGTGCTGGCCGCCGGCGCGCTCACCCGCGCGGCCGAGTGGCTGCGGACCCGCGACACGACCTACGACCAGGGCCGGTTCCTCCAGGCCCTGCTCGTGGTGCCGGTGCTGTTCGCGTTGCTGGAGGGCATCCCGGACCAGGCGCACCCGTCGCCGCCGGGGATCCCGCCGGACGTCGCCAAGTCGTTCCGAACCGATCACCGCCCGGCCCTCATGCTGCCGATCAGCCAGGACCCCGGCGCGTTCAGCGAGTTCGTCTACCAGTTCTGGTCGACCGACGGCTTCCCGCCGCTGGCGAACGGCCACAACGGGCTCCTGCCGCCGAGCTACGGCGAGATCGTCGAAGCGGCCAAGACCTTCCCGGACGCGCACAGCGTCGCCGTGCTGAAGAAGTACGGCATCCAGCAGGTGCTGGTGCTGAAGGTCGCCGCCACCGGCACGCCGTACGAGGCGGCGCTCACCCGGCCGCTCGACGGGCTCCCGCTCACCCGCGCCGAATCGACGGACCTCGTCACGTTCACCGTGCGCTAGTCCCTTCCGTCACCCGTCAGGCCCCGGAAATTGTCGTACATATGTTCTAAAATGGGCGTTGTCCAGGGGAGATGCCGCCCGCGTCCGCGGGTGGCGTGATGGAGGAAGGCAGGGCCATGGCCTACATCACCCTGTCCACGTTCGTGGGCTACAGCGCGAGTTCCGGGCCGTCGCGGTCGTCGTTCGTCCGGCGGCAGCGGCGTCAGTACGAAGATCCGGCGCGGGCGGCGTTCAACTACTACCGGCGGGCGGCCAACGCGGTGCGGTCCGGCCGGGCGGCGAACCAGGACGAGGTGGCGCTGCGCGCGCTCGTCAACGCCGCCGACGAGCGGACGAAGCCGCACTACGCGGCGATAGCCGAGGGCTGGCTGCGGTACCTCGGCCGCCGGTCGCCGCGGCTGGTCGACGTGGGCCGCGGCCGGTGCCGAATCGGCGAGCTCGAGATCGGCGTCAGCCCGCAGCTGGGCCTGCGCAAGAGCGACGGCCGGCGCTACGCGACCTGGCTCTACTTCAAGGAGGAGCCGCTGGCGAAGGCGTCGGCCCAGCTGGCGCTGTGGGTGCTGGAGCAGGCGATGCCGGACATCCTGCCCGGCGGCGAGGCGCTGGTGATCGACGTCCGCCGGGCGAAGGAGTACCAGCTCTCCGCCCGGGACAGGGCGCGGTTGCGGCCGTGGGCGCGCAGCGAGGCGTCGGCGTTCCTCACCCTCTGGGACGCGGCCTGAGCGCCGGGAGGCGCCGGGCGTCCTCCCGGCGCCTCCCGCGCGGCCGCTGAGCTGCGCAGATCGTGCCGGCGGGCGCGCCAGGCCGGGGTGGTGACAACTTGGCGGAACCCACCCGGATGAGTGACACAGCTCGCGGTGGGTGGACGGGGACTGGACAAACCGGAGGCCGAACACGAAGCTTTCGCGTGTTCTTCCGCGCCTGGCCGACTCGAGGGTCTCAACCGTGAATGCTGCCTGGGAAGCCGTCTCCCGTGTCGTAGACGAGCCCGCCTGGTACTGGGTGTACGACAAGCTGGCGTTCTGGCCGAGCACGTACGCCCACGCCTGGCCGGGGTTCAAGGAGCCGGTGCCGTCGCGGACGTGGGACCTGTCGCCCGGGAACCTGGACCGCGCTTCGGCGGAGTTCCGCCTCGGCCCGTACGCGGTCGAGGAGCACCAGGTCGGGACGATCGCGCTGGCCGCGTTCCGCGAGGTCTGCGGCCCGGACGACTGGATGTGGGCGCTGCACTGGCAGCACCAGTCCTACCGCGTCCGCCCGCACCTGATGTCCGGGAGCGCCCGGTGGCCGGTGCCGGTGTTCCCGCGCGCGGACTACCACCTGTTCCTGGCGGCGGACTTCTCGTTCGGCACGCTCGGCCACCCGTGGGAGCGGACGCTGTGCGTGTTCGGCGAGAAGCTGGTCCCGGCCTTCGAGCGGCTGGGTGAAGGCGTGCTGTCGAACGTGCTGCGCCGGGACGGGAAGCCCTCGGCACTGGCCCGCTGAGCGGCTGGTTGATCTCTTGCTACCGTTCTGCGGGTGTTCGAATATCACGGCTGGGTGACCATCCAGGCGACCGCGAGCGGCGATGACGACGCGGCGCTCCTGGAGCGCCTGGTCGACCGCGTGCACCGCGCAATCCGCGACGCGGGCGACTTCGATCTGGTCGACCTCCGCTGGAGCGCGGGGATCCCCATGCTCCACTTCGGCGGTTTCGACAAACACGGCGGCCCGATCGCCCCCGAACTCCTGCAGTTGTTCACCCGAGCGGGCGAACTTGCGCCGGGCTCGTACGGCCTCTTGTACACGTGGGACGACCAGGACCCGGAGAACGACAACAACTTCCGCGTCTACCGAATGGCCCGAGGCCAGGTGACAGAGCGCGAAGACGCCCACCTGACCCCGGTGGCCCCCACAATCCTCGACACCTACGAGCTCTGACCCAAGGCCCCGGAAATCCCGGCGAGCCCGGGCGCCCACCAAAGCCCGAAGCCGGGGCACCAACCAAAGTCTGGCCAACGCAAAGCCGGGGCATCCTCGAATGTCTGGCCAAACCCTCGCCCGGGGTACAGTCCCCAAGTCTGGCGGAGGCACCGTGGGGGGTCCGGGGGGCTCGGCCCCCCGGGTGAAATGGCGAAGGGGCCGTGGTCGGCGCGTTCCGCCGACACGACCCCTTCAACCCCGAGCGGATGACGGGATTCGAACCCGCGACCCTCACCTTGGCAAGGTGATGCGCTACCAGCTGCGCTACATCCGCGTTGTCCTGCTGATGAAGGGAACTCTATACCCACCCCTGAGGCGGCCGGCGACCGGGGTCCCCTCACCCCGGACCGGTGCTTCGGTGTCACAGCTGGCGTACAAGGGGTGACGACGGCTGATTCCCTCCGTATGGTGTCTCCATTCGACCGAATGGGGAGACCTTCGGGGAGGAGGTGCCGGGCCGGATGACCGAGCTGGGCACGGTGCCGCCACCAGCGGCCTCGGAATCCGACGAACAGGCACTGCTGCAACGGCTGCGCAACGGCGAGGACGCCGCGTTCGGGGAGCTGTTCGAGCTGCACGCCGCCGCGGTCCGCAGGCTCGCGCAGAGCCTGGCGGCCGACCGTTCCGAAGCCGAAGACATCACCGCGGAGACGTTCTTCCGCGTGTTGCAGGCCCTCCGCCGGGGCGCCGGTCCCCGTGACTACGTCCGCGCCTACCTGCTGACCGTGGCCCGCCGGGTGTCGTGGGAGTGGCACGGTGCGCGCCGGGACGTCCCGGTGTCCGACGACGAACTGACCTTCCGCGCCGGTGCGGGTGCCGACACGCACGCCCGCACGGCCGAGCACACGCTGATCACCACCGCGTTCACGAGTTTGCCGGAGCGGTGGCGGACGGTGTTGTGGCAGACCGAGGTCGAGGGTGAGCAGCCGGCGATGGTGGCTCCCCACTTCGGGTTGAGCGCGAACGCGACGGCCGCGCTGGCTCGCCGGGCCCGGCAGGGGCTGCGTGCGGCGTACCTGCAGGCGCACCTTTCGGTGAGCCGTGGGCCGGACTCGTGCCGGGCGGTGGTCGAAAAGCTGGGCGGGTTCACCGCGGGCAGCGTGACCGGCGCCGAGGCCGAGCGGATCAAAGCGCACCTGCACGGCTGTCCGTCGTGCCGGGCGACCCAGGACGAGCTGCGGGACGTCTGCTCGTCGCTGCGGGCGCACGCCGGGGTGCTGGTGCTGCTGGTGCCGGCCGCCGCGTCGCTGGGTGGCGGCGGGGCGCTGGCCGGGCTCGGGGCGACGATCAAGGGCGTGCTGGTCGGTTCGAAGGTCAAGATCGGGCTGGCGCTGGCGTCGACCGCCGCGGTGGGCGCGGTCGGTGTCGCGGCCGGGCCGGTGCTGTTCGCCTCCGGGCCGGTGCAGGAAATCGGGTTGCCCGGCGGGGCACCCGAGCTGGTCGTGGTGCCGCCGTCGGAGACGCACCACCAGCCGCCGCCCCAGGCGCCGCCGGAGCCGCGGATCGGGATCGGCGTGCTCAACGGCCGCGGTGCCCCGGTGGCGGCCCCGGCCCGGTCGAAGGGCGGGGAGCAGCAGGTCGCCGCGAACGAAGTGCCCGAGCTGCCGGTGGCCGGGGACGTCCCGGTCGCGGTCGTGGGCGGTGCCGCCGCCGGTGACCAGCCGGCCCCGCGCGAAGACCTGGCGTCCTCGCCGCTGGTCGAATCCAGCCACCAGGCGTCGTCGCCGCGGCTGGATTCGTCGAGGCCGGTCATGACGATGACCACGGAGTCCTCGGACGCACCCGCGCCGGAGGACGCCGACGCGCCCGAGCTGTCGCCGACCGGACGGCCGGGCAAGCCGGTCCCGTCGTCGGACCAGCCGCCGGACCAGTCCGGGAAGCCGGTGCCGAAGGACGACGAGACCGCCACCACGGAGCCGGACGCCTCCGCTACGGAGTCCACCACGACGGAGTCCCCCACGACGGTGACGCCGACTTCGGAGAAGCCGTGCCCGAGCAGCGCGTCGGCCGTCACCGGGTCGGGCGAACCGGCGGACGCCGCTCCGGCGCCGCCGACGAGCTCTTGATCAGCGGCGATCGGCTCTGCCGGGCGAGATGTCCGGTTCATCCCTCGCGCGGGTGAGCCATCGCGAGGTACCGTTCAGTTGTTCACGCTTGAGACGCTCACCCTGCGGGCGCCCTGGGAGGCAACTGAATGAACCGGCTGGTACGCGGCGAAGACGGCCGCGACTGGGTGGTCCGTGCCCAGATGGAATGGCGCGCACCGGCGACGGCCGACGACTTCGAACACGACGTCGCGGGCACCTACGGGCCCGGGATCGCGATGATCGTGGTCACCGCGCTGCTGGCGGTGATCCTGGTCGTGTGGACGCCGGACCAGGTCAACGTCCCCGCGTGGGTGCTGCTGGCGCTGCTGCTCGTGGTGCTGTTCTTCCCGCTGCGGTGGATCCTGCGCCGTCCGTGGACCGTGGTCGCGGAGACCGAAGGTGACGTGACGGGGGACCGGCCGTCCGAGCGCTGGGTCGGCACCATCCGCGGCATGTTCACCGTGCAGGGCGAGGTCAAGAAGATCTCCAAGACCATCCAGCGGCACTCGCTGCCGGACTTCGACGGGCCGCTTCACCCGGTCGAGTAGGACACTGGAGCCATGCCCGAGCTACCCGAGGTCGAAGCACTGGCTCACCACCTGCGCGAGAACGCCGTGGGCCGGACGATCTTCCGCATCGATGTCGCATCGCTGAGCGTGCTGAAGACGGCGACCCCGCCGTGGACCGAGCTGCACGGCCGCGAGATCACCGGCGCGACCCGGCACGGCAAGCACCTCGACGTCGTGGCCGGCGACCTGCACCTGGTCGTCCACCTGGCCCGGGCGGGCTGGCTGCGCTGGTCCGACGGCCTCGCCGCGGCGCCGCTGAGGCCGGGGAAGGGCCCGATCTCGCTGCGGGTGCACCTCGAGTCCGCCACCGGGCCCGGCTTCGACCTCACCGAAGCGGGCACGAAGAAGGGCCTCGCGGTGTGGATCGTCAAGGACCCGCAGGAGATCGCGAGCGTGGCGCGGCTGGGGCCGGACGCGCTCGCCGTGGACGCCGCGCAGCTGCGTGAGCTCTTCGCCGGGAAGAACACCCGGCTGAAGTGGGCGCTGACCGACCAGTCGCTCCTGGCCGGGATCGGCAACGCCTACTCCGACGAGATCATGCACCGCGCGAAGCTCTCGCCGTACGCGACGATCGGCAAGCTCGACGAAGGCGCGCTGGAAACCCTCGCCGAGGCGATCCACGAGATCGAGTCCGACGCCGTCGAGCGGTCGGTGGGGCAGAAGGCGGCCCGGCTGAAGGGCGAGAAGCGGTCGGGCCTGCGGGTCCACGCGCGCACCGGGCTGCCGTGCCCCGTCTGCGGCGACACGATCCGCGAAATATCCTTCGCCGACAAGTCGTTCCAGTACTGCCCGACCTGCCAGACCGGCGGCAAACCGCTCGCCGACCGGCGGATGTCGCGGCTGCTGAAGTAGCCGCTCGCGGACGCTGGGTAGGGTCTCCTCTACCCTCGGTCAGCACAGTTGGACAGAAAGTGGGATCAGGCCTTGCACCCGGTCGGTCGAGCGCAGAGCATGGACGCCGTGTCCGGGTTCCCGCTTGCGCAGATCGTCCCGTGGGGTCTTGTGGTGCTGCTCGTCGCCACGGTGATCGTGCTGCTCGTCAAGCAGCGCCGTCCGGCCAGCGTGGTCGAGGACGCCATGCTGCAGGCGGTGCACCGGATGTCGAAGGCGGCGCCGAACCTGCGTGCCGGCCTGGACGAGGACGCCGCCGACAAGATCACCACGCAGCTGCTGCAGATGCTCGACTGCGTCGCCGTCGGCATCACCGACAGCGAAGGCACGCTGCTGTCCTGGGACGGCGAGGCGAACGAGCACTACGTCGACCTGGTCGAGGCGATCGGGGCGGCGATCCGCAAGCACCGGCGTGAGGTCGTCGCGCACGACCGGATGCCGTGCAACCACCGCGGCACCTGCCGGATGAAGACCGCGGTGATCGTGCCGCTGCTGGTGGAGGGCGAGACCGAGGCGGCGCTGATCGTCGTCGGCCGTACCCGCGGGCGCCTGGTGCAGATGGCCGACGCCGTCGCCCAGTTCGTCTGCACCCAGTTCGAGCTGTCCCGGCTCGACGAGTCGAAGCAGCAGCTCCAGCAGGCGGAGATCAAAGCGCTGCGCGCGCAGATTTCGCCGCACTTCGTCTACAACGCGCTGAACACGATCTCCGCGCTGATCCGCACGGACCCCGAAGAGGCGCGAGAGCTGCTTCAGGACTTCGCCGACTTCACGCGCTACTCGTTCCGGACGTCGGGCATGTTCACCTCGCTCGCCGAGGAGCTGCGCAACATCGACCGCTACCTGACGATCGAGAACGCCCGCTTCGGCGGCCGGCTCGAGGTGCGGATGAAGATCGCGCCCGAGGTGCTCAGCGTCGTCGTGCCGTTCCTGATCATCCAGCCGCTGGTGGAGAACGCGGTCAAGCACGGCCTGGCCAGCAAGCCCAGCGGCGGCTGCGTCACGGTGATCGCGCAGGACTACGGCACCGAGGCGCTGATCAGCGTCGAAGACGACGGCATCGGCATGGACCCGCGGCGGCTCAACGACCTCAAGAGCGCCCACCGCACCGGCGCGCACGTCGGGCTCGGCAACATCAACCAGCGCATGCAGCAGGTCTTCGGCAGCGACTACGCGGTGATGGTCGAGACCGCGCCCGGCGCCGGCATGAAGGTGACGCTGCGGGTGCCGAAGTTCGTCCCGGGCGTCCGGCCCAACATGCCGGACTACAGCTCCGAAGCCGACACCGGCGAGGCCGACGTCCCGGCCCAGGGCGGCCCGGCCCAGCTGAACGGCGCCGAGGTCAACGGCGTCAACGGCACCCGTTCCGGCATCCTCCCGATGAGCTGAATCCGGATAGCCTGGCTGCATGAGCGTTACGGACAAACTGGCTTCGCGGATCCCGGTGCTGGCCGACCGCGTCGAGCGCAAGGACGTCGTGGCCGTGGTGAAGCTGCACGGCGTGATCACGCCGTCGCCGTCGCCGCTGGCCAGGGGCGCGATCAACCTGGCGGCCGTCGAATCGGCGCTGACCAGGGCGTTCGGCCACGAGCGGCTGAAGGCGGTCGCGCTGCTGGTGAACTCCCCGGGTGGCGCGCCGACGCAGTCGGGCCTGGTCGCCGAGCGGATCCGCCAGCTGGCCGACGAGAAGAACGTGCCGGTGCTGGCGTTCTGCGAGGACGTCGCCGCCTCGGGCGGCTACTGGCTGGCCTGCGCGGCCGACGAAATCTACGCCCACCGGACGTCGATGGTCGGCTCGATCGGCGTGATCAGCGGCGGCTTCGGCTTCACTGGCCTGCTGGAACGCTTCGGCATCGAGCGGCGCCTGCACACGGCGGGCGCGAACAAGTCGCGCCTGGACCCGTTCTCGCCGGAGAAGCCCGAAGACGTCGAGTGGTTGAAGAAGATGCACACCCAGCTCCACGAGCTGTTCGTGAACTGGGTGAAGGAGCGCCGCGGCGACCGGCTGACCGACTCCGAGGACCTGTTCACGGGTGACGTCTGGCTCGGGGCGAAGGCGGCGGAGCTGGGCCTGGTCGACGGCCTCGGCAGCCTCCGGCAAATCGTCACCGAGCGCTACCCGGACGCGGAGATCTCGGTGGCGGAGCCGAAGAGGCCCCTGCTCGCCCGCCTCGGCATCGGCGCGCCGGCAGCGGCGTCGGCGGTGCTGGACGCGGTGACGCAGAAGGCGGCCTGGTCTCGCTTCGGCCTCTGAGCCCGATGTCCGATTCGAGCACTTCCGGGCAGTCTTTGTGACCTGAATCACTCGACTTCGGTAACGCCTCTGGAATCGCCGCGGGGCGTCGGGTCTCCTTGTCGACGGGCTTTGTTGTGAACGGCAACAAATCCGGTCGACAAGGAGGTCGTCCCCGATGCCCCACTCCCGCAGACTCGCCCTCGGTGCGGTGCTCGGCGCCGCGCTCATCGCCATCCCCCTCACGATGCCCGCCGCGGCGTCCATCCCGCCGCCCGAATCGGGCTGGACCACGGTCTTCGCCGACGACTTCACCGGCGGGTCCGGGGCGCTGCCGTCGAGCTCGAACTGGATCATCGACACCGGGCACAGCTACCCCGGCGGCCCCGCCAACTGGGGCACCGGCGAGATCCAGAACTACACGGCCGACACGGCCAACCTCGCCCAGGACGGCGCCGGCAACCTCCGCATCACGCCGTTGCGCGACGGCGCGGGCAACTGGACCTCCGCGCGGATCGAAACCCAGCGCACCGACTTCAAGCCGCCGGCCGGTGGTGTCATGAGGATCGAAAGCCGGATCCAAATGCCGAACGTCACCGGCGCGGCCGCGCTCGGCTACTGGCCCGCGTTCTGGGCCCTCGGCGGCCCCTACCGCGGCAACTGGTGGAACTGGCCCGCCATCGGCGAGTTCGACATCATGGAGAACGTCAACGGGATCAACTCCGTCTGGGGCGTCCTGCACTGCGGCGTCAACCCCGGCGGCCCGTGCAACGAGACCACCGGGCTGCCGGCGAACCGCGCCTGCCCGGGCAGCAGCTGCCAGTCGGCCTTCCACACCTACCGCTTCGAATGGGACGCGAGCACCAGCCCGCAGGTCCTCCGCTGGTTCGTCGACGGCCAGCAGTTCCATTCGGTGAGCCAGAACCAGCTCGACGCGACGACGTGGGCCAACATGACCTCCCACCAGGGTTACTTCGTGCTGCTCAACGTCGCCATCGGTGGCGCGTTCCCGAACAACAACTCGGGTACGACGACGCCGGGGCCGGGTATCGTGCCGGGCCGCCCGATGGTCGTCGACTACGTCACGGTGACCACCCGCGGCGGTGGCGGCACGACGACCCCGCCGACCACGACCACGCCGCCGTCCGGTGGCGGGAGCGCCTACAGCACCATCCAGGCCGAGTCGTTCGGCCAGCAGTCGGGCGTGATCACCGAGGCCACGACGGACACCGGTGGCGGGCAGAACATCGGCGCGGTGGCCAACGGCGACTGGGCGCTCTACCCGAACATCGACTTCGGCGGCAGCGCGGCGACCAACTTCCAGACCCGCGTCGCGTCCGGGGCGGCGGCCGGCGTGAGCGGGCTCGTCGAGGTGCGGCTCGACAGCCGGTCCAACGCGCCGATCGGCAGCTTCGCGGTCGGCAACACCGGTGGCTGGCAGAGCTGGCGGACCGTGCCGGCGAACATCAGCTCGGTGACCGGCGTGCACAACGTGTATCTGACGTTCACCAGTGGTCAGCCCGCGGATTTCGTGAACCTGAACTGGTTCACCTTCGTGCATTGAGAGGAGGGACCCGCGGCCCCGGCCGCGGGTCTTCCCACATCAGGCAGACGGGGGCTGGACATTGCACTCGGCAATGGGCAGGATGCGTTTCACTGTGAGTGCTCACGATGACACCCGGAAGCTCGTGGTCCTGGCCGTGGACGACGAGCCGAACGGTCTTGACGAACTCGTCCACTGCCTGCGCAACAGCCCGCACGTGGCGAAGGTGTTCCCGGCGATCGACGCCTCCGAGGCGCTGCGGTTGCTGTCCACCGACGACCCGCGGCTGCGCGAGCGCAAGGACCGCGGCCTGCCGATCGTCGACGCCGTCTTCGCGGACATCGACATGCCCGGGCTGTCCGGCATGGAGATGTCCCGAGTCTTCGCCGCGCTGCGGCCGTCGCCCGCACTGGTGTTCGTCACCGGGCACGCCGAAGAAGCCGTCAACGCGTTCGACCTCGGCGCCCTCGACTACGTGCTCAAGCCCTACCAGCAGGATCGCCTCGACCGCGCGATCACCCGCGTGCTGGACAAGCTGGCCGCCGCCGCGGCGCCCCCGCCCGGTGCGATGGGCGGCGAGCCGGTCAAGAACGACGACGAGGTCATCCCGGTCGAGCTGGCCGGCACCACCAAGCTCATCCCGCGCTCGTCGGTCCGCTGGGTCGAGGCGCAGGGCGACTACGCGCGGCTGTTCACCACCGAAGGCAGCCACCTGGTCCGCATCCCGCTGGCCCAGCTCGAAGAGCGCTGGGAGAAGGCCGGGTTCGTCCGCATCCACCGGTCGTTCCTGGTCGCCCTGCCGCTGATCACCGAGCTGCGCATGGGCCAGGGCGGCTACCAGGTCGTCATCGGCAACGAGGAGAAGGTGCTGCCGGTGAGCAGGCGGCACACCCGCGCGCTGAAGGACCGGCTGGTCGGTTCGGGCCGGAACGGCTGAGCCAGGACCGGCCCATGACCGACGACTTCTACGAGCGCCGCGCGAACGGCGTCCGCGAACCGGATCCGACCCTCGGCAGGCGCGGCCCCCGGCACCGGCCGCTGCCGCAGCCCGCCGACCGGGCCGTCGTCGAGCACCTGCCGCCACCGCCGGAGAACGAGCCGCCGCCGAAGCCGGAACACCACGCGAAACCCAAGCGCGAGCGGGTGATCCTGGCCGACCCGCGCCGCGGTGCCGGCACCCTGCGGGCCCGGGTCGAGCTGGAGGAGCAGACCAGCTGGGGGAAGCTGCTCGTCCGCGACCACCTGGTGAAGGTGCAGCTGCGCACGGCGTTGCTGCTCGCCCTGCTCGTCGCCGGCGTCTTCGGCTCGCTGCCCGTGCTGTTCTACCTGGTGCCCGGGTTTTCCGGCGCCAGCCTGCTCGGCATCCCGGTGGCCTGGCTGATTCTCGGCGTGCTGCCGTTCCCGTTCCTGTTCGGTGTCGGGATCTGGTACAACCGGCTCGCCGAACGCAACGAACGCGCGTTCGTGGACATGATCGAAAACTAGTTTCGCACTCACTCGTGCGAGGATCCTCCCGTGCAGTTGAACCCGTGGGCCTTGACCGGCATCGTGCTGGTCGCCGTGGTGACGCCCTACCTCGGTCACCGCTCCTCGCGGTCGGCGACGAGCACGCACGACTTCCTGGTCGCGCGGCGCACCGTGCGGTCCCGCCGCAACGCCGCCGCGATCTCCGGTGAGTACCTGTCCGCGGCGTCGTTCCTCGGGATCGCCGGGATCGTGCTCAAGGACGGCGCCGACGCCCTGTGGTTCCCGATCGGGTTCACCGCGGGGTACCTCGCGCTGATGCTGTTCGTGGCGGCCCCGCTGCGCCGGTCCGGCGCCTACACGCTGCCCGACTTCGTCGAAATGCGGCTCGGCTCGCAGGGCCTGCGCCGGTTCTCCACGGCGTTCGTCGTGTTCATCGGGATCCTGTACATGGCCCCGCAGCTGCAGGGGGCCGGCCTGACCCTGGCGACGGTCGTGCCCGTGCCGGCCTGGGCGGGCGCCATCGCGGTCATGGTCCTGGTGGCGTTCAACGTGATCTCCGGCGGGATGCGGGCGATCACCGTGGTCCAGGCCTTCCAGTACTGGCTCAAGCTGTTCGCGATCGCGGTGCCCGCGTTCGTGCTGTGCATGGTCTTCTTCACCGGCGGCGGCCCGGACGGGTTCCGGCCGCTCGGCTCGCCCGCGCCGCCGGTGTTCGTCACCGACACCACGGTGGACGTGCAGACCGACGTCACCCTGCACGTCACCTCGGACACCTACCTCTACGCCTACGGCCGCACCGACAACGGCCCGGCGGCCGGGCAGACGCACTGGACGCCGCTGGCGCCGCACACGGTGTCCGAAGGCACCAAGCTGAAGTTCGTGGCCGGCACGCCGGTCCCGGTGGTCAGCGATTCCATCGCGGACAACGCGGACTGGCTGCACCCCGGCTCCGGCAGCCTCACCGACCTGCTCCAGACGTACTCGCTGATGTTCGCGACGTTCCTCGGCACGATGGGCCTGCCGCACGTGCTGGTCCGCTTCTACACCAACCCCGACGGCAAGGCCGCGCGCCGCACGACCGTGCACGTCCTGCTGCTGCTGGGCCTGTTCTACCTGTTCCCGACGCTGCTGGGCGCGCTGTCGCGGATGTACGTCCCCGAGCTGCTGGTGACCGGCAAGACGGACGCGGCGATCCTGCGGCTGCCCTCGGCGATCCTGCCCGGGATCGGCGGCCAGATCCTCGGCGCGGTCACCGCGGCGGGTGCGTTCGCCGCCTTCCTGTCCAGCACGTCCGGCCTGCTGGTGAGCGTCGCCGGGGTGGTCTCGACCGATCTGCTGCCCGGCCGGGTGCGGGACTTCCGCGTGGCGGCCGGGCTGGTCGCGCTGTTCCCGATCGCGCTGGCGGTCGCGCTGCGGCCGGAGGACATCTCGCTGTCGATCGGGCTGACGTTCGCGCTCGCCGCGTCGACGTTCAGCCCGCTGCTGGTGCTGGGCATCTGGTGGCGCAAGCTGTCCTGGCCGGGCGCGCTGGCCGGGATGTTCGTCGGCGGCGGCCTGGTGCTGACCGCGCTGGTGGTCAACGTCGTGAGCGGCTACACCGGCGGCTGGGCGCCCTGGTTCGTCAACCAGCCCGCGCTGTTCACCGTCCCGGCCGCGTTCGTGACGACGTACCTGGTCAGCCGCGTCACCGGCTACGGCCGCCCGGAGCACGTCCACGACATCATGCTCCGGCTGCACGCCCCGGACCCGCTCGGCTTCATGCGGGACAGGGCCGTCGCGCGGTTCGGCCAGGCCGAGGAGAAAACCCGCGTCGCCGGCCGCGGCCGCCACCGCAAGTAACCCGTGTCGCCCCTCCAATCACGCGTGATGCCCTCCCAATCACGCGTGATGCCCTCCCAATCACGCGTGATGCCCTCCCAATCACGCGTGATGCCTTCCCAATCACACGAGATGCCCGGAACCGCACGGGTGACCCGCTACCTCACGCGCGGGCAACGCCTCCGCATGGCAGCATGGAGATCGTGGTGAGCCCTGCTGAACTGCCGACCGCCGAGGTCCGCGACCTGCCCAAGGACGGCCTCGTGCTGCTCGACGTCCGCGAAGACGACGAGTGGGCCGCCGGGCACGCGCCCGGCGCGGTGCACATCCCGATGGGGGAGCTGCCCGCCCGCGTCGGCGAGCTGGCCGACCTGCCCGACGACCAGCCGATCCACGTGATCTGCCGCAGCGGCGGCCGGTCCGCGCGGGCGGCCGCGTGGCTGAACCAGAGCGGCTGGGACGCGGTGAACGTGGCCGGCGGCATGGGCGCGTGGCAGCGCGAAGGCCGTCCGATGGTCGGCGAGCACCCCGGCATCGAACCCGAAGTGATCTAGCCTTGCACCCGGGGCAGCCTCCCGCCGGGCAGCCGTACCCGCCCGGGTACTGGCCGCGCCAGGCGCCGCCGCCGACCGCCCAGCAGCTGCAGGGCCGGACGCTGGCCGCCCAGCCGGAGCCGTACCCCTACCACCGCCGTCCGGTGCACCGGCCGAGGCTGCGCTGGGTGGCAACCCCGCCGCCCGGCGCGTGGCCACGCCGCCGCGCCGTGGCGCCCGAGCCGTACCTCGGCCCGCCGTCGTACCCGGTGCCGCCGCGCTGGGGCTTCCCGAACCTGGTCTGGCGGCGCCCGACGTCGGTGCCCGGCACGGCCTCCGACGAGCTCCGCCCGATCGACCGGGTGCCGGTGCTCAGCCGCAGCGTGGTCGTCGTCCTCTTCGCGTTCGCGGTGCTCGCCGTGGCCGCCGCGGGTGCGGAAACCTGGCGGTACGTCCTGCTCGTCCAGGGCCGTGAAGCCGCGCTGTCCCGCTCGGTGGTGGCGTTCTCCGACGGCTTCGTGCTCACCGCCGGCCTGCTGGCTTCGATCCTCGCGCTGCTGCCCGCCGGGCTGTCGCTCTGGTGGCTGCTCGTCGCGCGCCAGGCGGCGGCGGACGTGTCGGGCGACGACCCGCCGCGGCCGGTGTGGCAGGTGCTGGTCGGCGTCCTCGTCCCGGTGGCGAACCTGCCGCTGGCGCTGTCGGTCGTCGGCGAGCTGGAACACGCCGTGCTGGGCCGCTCGCGCCACGACCGGCCGAAGCCGTCGCGCCAGGTGCTCGGGTGGTGGGGCACCTGGCTGCTGAACTGGATCCTGCTGGGCGTGTCGATCTTCTGGCGCTTCCGCGACGACGTGCAGTCGATGGCCGACAGCGTCGTCATCGTCGCGCTGACCGACCTGTCCGCGGCCGCGCTGGCGGTGATGACGGCCCTGGTCGTGCGGCGGTTCTCCGCGCTGCTGGCGCCGTCGGACGCGCTGGCCGTGCGTGAGATGCGCGTGCTGAAGGTCCAAGGCGCGCCCGAGCCGGAACTGCGGGCTTCGCGGCCGGCCGGCGCGGCGCGCTAGTAGCGGCCGAAGACCGGTTCGAGCTGGTCGAAGGCCTGTTCCGCGATCGGCCAGAGTTCGTCGACGATCGTCTTTTCGTTCTCGAGCGTCCGGTCGAAGACCTCCTGGAAGAGCACGCGCAGCACCGTCGCCAGGTGCGCGGCGGCGAGCGTGGGGGTGAGCTCTTCTTCGGGGTGGCGCCGGATGAGGAGGTCGATGAGCGCCGTCTCGCGCTCGCGGTGCATCTCGTGCAGCGCGTTCGTCAGGACCGGGCTTTCCTTGATCATCCGGACGAAGCCGGGGCCGGAGAAGCCGACCAGCGCGTGCTCGGCGCCCAAGGCCTCGAAGTAGAGCTCGCGCGTGTCGTGGAAGACGCTGTCCCGGATCAGGGCGGCGGGCCAGGACGCGAAGTCTTCGCGGATGTCGAAGACCAGGTCCTCCTTGCGCGGGAAGTGGTTCGTCACGGTCATCTTGGCGACCCGCGCCTCGGTGGCGATGTCCGCGATCGTCACGTCCTCGAAGCCGTTGCGGATGAACAGCCGGGTGGCCACGTCGGAGATGGTCTTCCTGGTTTCGTGCTTCTTCTGGGCCCGCAGTCCCTCACTCATGGCGTCACTCTACTGGGTCGGACCCAAAATTGTGCTTGACCCAATGAATGGGTCGGACCTAATCTGAGGTTCGACCTAATGAACTGGGGGTGGGCATGACAACGGCAGTCCGGCCCGATGCGGCGCTGTGGCGGCTCGGCGGTGTGCTGATCATGGGTGCGGTGCTGTCGATCCTCGACGCGACGATCGTGACCGTCGGGATCGGCTCGATCGCCCGTGACCTGGACAGCCCGCTGACCACGGTGCAGTGGGTGGCGAGCGCGTACCTGCTCGCGGCCTCGGCGGCCATCCCACTGTCGGGCTGGTTGACGGACCGGTTCGGCGGCCGGGCGGTGTGGCTGGCGGCGGTGGCGATCTTCACCGCGGGCACGCTGCTGTGCGGCTTCGCCTGGTCCGCGCCTTCGCTGGTGGCCTTCCGCGTGCTGCACGGGCTGGGCGGCGGGTTGATGCAGCCGGTCGGGCAGGCGGTGTTCGCGCAGGAGGCGGGTCCGGCGCTGGGCCGGATGATCGGCGTGATCACCCTGCCGGCGGCGGTCGCGCCGGTGCTGGGCCCGATGCTCGGCGGGGTGCTGGTGGCGGACCTCGGGTGGCGCTGGATGTTCTTCGGCGTCGTCCCGCTGGGCGTGGCGACGTTCCTGTTCGCGCGGCGGCTCCTCCCGGCTCCGCCACCGGGCGGCCCGAAGGCTGCCCTGGACGTCCGGGGAATCGCGTTGCTCTCGCCCGGGCTCGGCGCGTTCGTCTACGGCCTCGCCGAGGGGGTGGCCGTCGCCTGGGTGGCCGGTGCCGCGCTGTTGCTGGCGTACGGCGTCCACGCTTCCCGGGTGGCTTCGCCGGTGCTCGAGCTCGCGTTGTTCCGGAACAAGGGGTTCGCGGTCGCCAGTGCGAGCACGTTCCTGCTGGGGGCGTCGCTGTACAGCTCGATGCTGCTGCTTCCGCTGTACTACGAGCAGGTCGAGCAGGCGAGCCCGGTGCGGGCCGGGCTGCTGCTGGCGCCCCAGGCCCTCGGCTCGGCGGCGGTCATGCTGGCCGGCGGCCGGCTCCTGGCGCGGTTCGGGCCACGCCGCCTGATGCTGGCCGGGATCGCGCTGTCCCTGCTGGGCACGGTGGCGTTCACCCGGCTCGGCTCGGCCCCCGGGGGCGCGCTGCTGACGCTGTCCCTCCTGATCCGCGGCATCGGACTGGGCGCGGCAACGGCCCCGGGCATGACGACGCTGTACGGCTCGCTGGAGCGGTCCCGCATCCCCCGGGCGGCGAGCGCGTTCAACGTGGTCAACCGCATCGGCGGCTCGTTGGGCACGGCCCTGCTGGCGGCAGTACTCCACCACGAGCTGACGGCCACCGCCCCGGCCGCGGCGGCGTTCGGCACCACGTTCACGTGGGCACTCGCGCTGTCGGCGCTGACCTTGATCCCCGCCCTTTTCTTCCCCCGAAGGAGCACCCGGTGACTTTCCGCCTGTTGAGCGTCCACGCCCACCCGGACGACGAGTCCAGCAAGGGCGCGGCCACCCTGGTGCACTACGCGGCCAAGGGCGTCGATGTCCTGGTGGCCACCTGCACGGGCGGCGAGCGCGGCGACGTCCTGAACCCGGCCCTGGACACGCCCGAGACCTGGGCGAACCTCCCGGCGATCCGCCGAAGCGAGATGGCCGCGGCCGCCGAGATCCTGGGCGTCCGCCAGCGTTTCCTGGGCATGGTCGACTCGGGCTTGCCCGGCCCCGGCGAGCCGCTGCCCGAAGGCTGTTTCGCGGCCCTGCCGCTGTCCGAGGCGGCGGCGCCGCTGGTGGCCCTGATCCGCGAATTCCGCCCGCACGTGGTGATCACGTACGACGAAACGGGCGGCTACCCCCACCCGGACCACATCCGCACCCACGAGGTGACACTCGAAGCGTTCACCGCGGCCGCCGACGCCTCCCGCTACCCGGGCACCGGCTCACCGTGGCGCCCCCAGAAGCTGTACTACCAGGCAACCCTGAGCCGCGCCTGGTTCCAGGCCCTCCACGACGCCACTCTGGCGGCCGGCTTGGAGTCATCGATGGCCGAAGTCCTGAGCGAACTCCCACCCGACAAGCTCCCGGTCACCACGAAGATCCGCTGCGAAGCCCACTTCTCCACCCGCGACCGCGCCCTCCTGGCCCACGCCACCCAGGTAGACCCGGCCCACCCGTTTTTCGCCCACTCACGCGAAATCGAACGCCAAGCCTGGCCCCACGAGGACTACCACCTGGCCCACCCCACCCCCGGCCACGCCCAGGAAGACGACCTCTTCACCGGAGTAACCCCATGAACCCCCGTGTCGTCCTCCCAGGTACGCGTGTCGTCCGCCCAAGTACGCATGTCGTCCATCCAGGTACGCGAGTTCCGCATTCGAGCACGCGAGTTCCGTCCCAAATCACGCGAGATCCGCCTGGAAGCACGGCAAACCGGGGCGGGCGACCGCGTCACACAGTGACCCGAAGCTCCCGCAATCCGCGGATCACGAACTCCGGCCGCCGCGGCGGGGTCTCGGCCAGCCGCAACCCCGGCAGCTTCTCCGCCAGCGCACTCAACGCGGCGGCGATCTCCACCCGAGCCAGAGGAGCACCCACGCAGTAGTGGATTCCCAGACCGAACCCCAGATGGGCGTTCGGCGTCCGGCCGATGTCCAGGCGGTCCGGCTCGTCGAACACCTTCGGGTCGCGGGCCGCGGCGCCCAGCAGCGCGCCGATTTTCTGGCCGCGCGGAACAACATGTCCGCAAATCGACACGTCCTCGGTCGCCGTTCGCTCGAACAGCTGCAGGGGCGCGTCGAAACGGATCAGCTCCTCGACACACGAATCCAGAAGGGCAGGTGATTCCAGCAGGCGCTCCCACTGGTCCCGATGCGTCAGCAGGGCCGTGATGCCGTTGCCGAGCACGTTGACCGTCGCCTCGTGGCCGGCCATCAGCAGCAAGACCGCCGTGGCCACCAGCTCGTCCGGGGTCAGCTCGCTGCGGAGGAGGTCGCTGATGATGTCGTCGCCGGGCGAAGACGCGCGGGCGGCAGCCACCGACCGGATGTACGCGACGAACTCGGCCGCGGCCTGCTCGGCCGCGTCGCGTCCTTCCTCCGGCAAGCCGTACTCGTACATCTTCACGATGGCGTTCGACAGCTGGACCATCCGCGGCCCGTCGGTGCCGGGGACGCCCAGCAGCTCGGCGATCACCGCGACCGGCAGCGGCTGGGCGAGGTGCTCGAGGAGGTCGGCACTGCCGTCGGCGGCGATCGCGGCCGCCAGGTCGTCGACCATGTCGGCGGCGAGCGTTGCGACCATCGGGCGCAGCCGTTGCACGTGGCCGCGGCCGAAGGCGCCGGCGATCAGGCGGCGCAGGCGGGTGTGCGCCGGCGGCTCGTTCTCCAGGAGGGAGTTGCGGTGCAGCAGGTTGAACGAGGCGAACCGCTCGAGCGGCTGGGCGTCCTGCCAAATCCGGCCAAGGCCGCGGTGGCGCAGCACCGCCGACGAAGCGGCGTGCGACACCGCGATGGCGATGCCGAGCCCTTCGTGGAAATGGACTTCGCCGCGTGCGCGCAGCGCGGCGAACGCCGGGTACGGGTCTTCCAGGAACGCGGGATCGCGGGGGTCGAACACGTCGCGAGACTAACCCTTCGATAGCGTCTGAAGCCGAGCCAGAGGAGGCAGCAGTGGGCAAGGGCGCGCGCAAGAAGGGTCCCAAGCAGGCGTCGGACCGCAAGCCGAAGGTGCGCGACGTCTTCGTCGGCCAGCCGTTCGAAGGGCTGGCGGCGGAGCCCGAGCTGATCGCGCTGCGCGAGTTCGTGCCGTCCGCGACGGCCCAGCTCACCCTCGCCGACGGCGGTGACGTCACCCTCGGGACCGTGCTGCCGATGGCGGCCGCCGCCTTCGTGCGCTCGGACGGCCGTCGCTACCTCGGCCTGCAGGTGCAGACCCGCTCGTCCGACATCAGCCGTGACCTCGGCCGCTCGCTGAAGTGGCTGCTGGACGCCAAGGAGGGTGACGTCCTCGGCGTGCCGGACACCACCACCCCGCCGTCGGCCGACGAGCACGCGCGGCTCCAGGACTTGCTGACGCCGGGTGCCGAACTCGACGTCACTCTGCACACCGACTTCGCCTGGTGGCTGCCCGAGGACGCGGACGCCACCGGTGACGTCGCCGTGTCGCTCGAGCGCGCGAACGCCGCCATCATGCCCACCGAGCGGCTCGGCTCGGGCGCCTACTGGGTCCTCGCCGGCGAGAAGGCGCACCTGCGCTGGGTCCGGCCGGAGCCGGAGAACCTGCTGCTCCAAGCCCTCGCCCGGCTCTCCGCGGCCGGCGAGCTCGGCCTCGGCGAAGGCTCGCGCTACGCGGGTTCCTTCCGCGCACACGGCCTGCTCGTCCCGGTCTGGGACCTCGACCCCGAGGCCCACGCCCGCGAGTGGGCGGACGCGAAGGACGCCCTCGGCACCCGGCTCGAGACGGCGCTCAAGTCGCTCGACGACGAGCCGCTCAACGCGACCGAGCGCCGCGCCCGCGACGGCCTCATCGGCCGGCAGCTCACCCTGCGCTGACCCACCGCCCGCCGCCCGAACCGCACCGCCGGCGGCCGGACACCACCGGCCGGCGGCCCGCACCGCACCGGTCGGCGGCCACACCGCGCCGGCCGGACCGCACCAGCCAGCGGCCGGACGCCACCGGCTGGCGGCCGGACCGCATCGGCCGGCGCCCGGACCGCATCAGCCGGCGCCCGAACCGCACCGGCCGGCGCCCGAACCGCACCGGCCGGCGCCCGAACCGCACACGCCCGCGGCCGGCGCCAGCGGTCGGCAGCCGGACCGCACCAGTCGGCAGCCGGACATCACCGGTCCGCGACCGAACCGGTCGCCGAGACGTGGTGGCAACCGGCCGGCGACCCTGCGTAGCCCGGCCACCGAAGCCGCACCAAGCCGCGGGCGGCCCAGCGCCAGCCCGCGCCGCGCCCACCCGGCAGCGCCTCGGCGACCCTCCCTCCACACCACTCGATGAGCGTTCAACCAGGCATTATGTGGCGCACGAGACACCGCCGCCGGTTCGTGCCGGTGGGACGATTCTCTGCGTGATACTTCACATCTGTGGGGCGGCCGAGTGGGCCGAAGTGGGCGAGGGCGGAGAGTACCGGGATCCGTCCCTGGAAGAAGTCGGGTTCATCCACTGCTCCGACTTCGGCACGGCGACCCTGCCGGCCAACATCCGGTTTCGCGGCCGCACCGATCTGGTGCTGCTCGAGATCGACCCCGCGAAGGTCGATGCGCCGGTCCGCTGGGAAGACGGCCTGCCGCCGCACCCGGAGGGGATCTGGTTCCCGCACGTCTACGGGCCGATCCCGCACGCCGCTGTCGTCGGCGTGCACGAATTCCGTGAGTCCGAGGGCGGCGGTTTCCGGCTGCCCGACTCACTCGCCCACCGCTGACGTGGGCAGACCGTCACCCGGCCGACCAAGAACGAATTCGGCGGGCAACGCGGGCAACCTGAGGGGGCTGTGATGCGTGTTGGGGAGGAAAGCGAGCCGGCTTCCGGCTACCCGAGCCCGATGGGAGGCGATACGGTGACCGCTGCGGCACCCGTCTTCACCGGGGGAGAAACCTGGGTGACCAGCGCAGGCCGAGGGAGGGCCGCCACGTTGGCTGGCGAATTCGTCGACTTCGGCGACTTCGTGCAGGCCACCCTGCCCGGTTTGCTGCGGTACGGCCACGCGCTCACCGGCAACCCGCACGACGCCGCGGACCTGGTGCAGACCGTGCTCGAGAAGATCGGTTCGCGCTGGTCCTACGTCCACGAGAAGACCGGCGACCCGCTGGCCTACGTCCGCCGGTCGATGGCGAACGCGCACGTGAGCCGCTGGCGGCGGACGCGCCGCGAGAACCTCGTCGCGGACCTGCCGGACACCAGCCCGCACGTGCCGGCCGACCCGTTCGAGCACGAGCCGCTGTGGCGTGCGTTACGAACGCTGCCGCCGAGACAACGGGCCGTGATGGTGCTGCGTTACTACGAAGGTCTCTCGGAAGCGGAGATCGCCGGTGCCCTCGGGATCACCCAAGGCACCGTGAAGAGCCAGGCCAGCAAGGCGATCACGTCGTTGCGGATGAAGCTGAAGTCGGCCGACGGCGAAGGCGAAGGGAGTGGTGCGGGTTGAACATCTCCGAGGACGAACTGGAGCAGCGCCTGCGCGCACTGTTCGCCGACGAGCGGCTGGACCTGCCCCCGCCGCCCGACGCCGGCACGGTCATCGTCACGGGTGCGCGTCGACGTCGCCGTCGCCGCCACACCGTGCAGGCCGTGGCCGGGGTCGCGGCCGCCGTGGTCGCCGTCGCCGGTGGGCTCACCGTGTTCCGCCTCCACACCGAGGACGGCACCGCGGCGATGTCCGCCGACGGCACCACGCCCGGCACCAAACCCCCCGAAAACCTCACGCAGGGCCGGCCGCCGGAGCCGTCGACGCCCGCGCCGACCGGCACCCAGAGCATCCAGGTTTCCGCGCCGCCGGGAGCGCCGACGTCGCCGTCGCGACGCCCGTCGGCCTCCTCGTCGCCGTCCACGCTCGCCGAGGTGACCCGCGGGCCGCTGCTCGCGGCCGACGGCTTCGGCAAGCTCAAGCTCGGCATGACCGAGGCCGAAGTGGCCGCGCAGACCATCACGCTCAGCAACGCGCAGGCCGGGGCCGGCTGCACCGTCTACAAAGCACAGGGCAGCGGGCTCCCCGCGCCCGCGAGCATCGTCATTTCGAAGGCGGCCGGGCTCATCGCCGTCACGCCGGACGTGGCCGCGCACACCGCCGAGGGCATCGGCGCCGGGTCGACGAAGGACCAGATCCTCGCCGCCTACCCCGCGGCCAAGGCCGAAGCCGGCAGCGTCGTCGCCCCGGCCGGGGCCGCGGCCGAATACCGCTTCCGGCTCGACGAGACCGGGGTCGTGCAGACGAGCCTGACGAGCGCCACCCAGGACTGCGCCGGCTGAACGCGGAAACCCGGGCTGTCCGCAGGGGGAGAGCCCGGGTTTCCGATTCGCCGCCACCGCGGCGGAGGCGTTGCGAACGCGTCAGAGCGCGCCGCCGGCCACCGGCGGCATCTGCGAGTCGGTGCCGCCGTCGCCGACGGACTCGCGGTACAGGTGGTTCTCGACCTCGAACAGGTTGCCGTTCGCCCGCTTGACGACGTTCAGCAGCGTGTTCATCTGCGAGATCTCTTCGACCTGTTCCTTGAGGAACCACTGCGTGAACTGCTCGCTGATGTAGTCCTCTTCGGCGCGGGCAGCCTTCGCCATCGCGGAGATGTCGGCCGCGACCTCCTTCTCCTGCTCGAGCGCGAGCTCGATGAGCTCGGTGACGCCGGAGAAGTCGTTGCGCACCTCCCCGGTGCCGGGGATTTCGACGTGGTGATCGCGGTCGAGCATGTACTGCACGAGCGCCATCGCGTGGTTGCGCTCCTCGACGGACTGCTTGTAGAAGTGCTTCGCCAGCTGCGGAAGGTCCTCGGCGTCGAACCACACCGCGAGCGCGATGTACTGCTGGGACGCGTTGAACTCGTTGTGGATCTGCGCCTGCAGCAGTTCGTAGAACTTCGAGCGCGGCTCTTTATTCTTGATGAGGGCCATGGAGATCAGAATAGATCAAGTTTCGCGGGAAAGCCACTCGGGACTGGTGATCTGCCCCCTATTAGGGTTACCATTCCTAAGAAGACTAACCTTATTTAAGTAAGCCTTCCCTAAATTGCTGCGCGCATTTAGGGAAGGCTTGCTTCATTTCAGCGCAGGGGATCGCGGCGGATCGGGCAGGACATGCACCGCGGCCCGCCCCGGCCGGATCCCAGCTCCGAGCCGGCGATCGGCAGCACCTCGATGCCGGCCGCCTCCAGCCGCTCGTTCGTCTCGACGTTCCGCTCGTAGCCGACGACCACGCCGGGCGCCAGTGCGAGCGTGTTGTTGCCGTCGTCCCACTGCTCGCGTTCGGCCGTCACCGGGTCCAGTCCGGTGTCGATGACGCGCAGCCGGTCGATCTCCATCGCTTCGGCCGCGGCCACCAGGAACGGCGCCGGGCCGGCGACCTTCACCCCGCCGTCGCCGGTCGGGCGCAGCGTGAACGCCGTCAGCGAGTCGCGCGCGAGCGGGTACATCACCACCGCGTCGGCGTCGACCATCGTGCACACCGTGTCCAGGTGCATGGTCGCGCGGGACTGCTCGATCGGCACCGCCAGCACGGTGTGCGCGATGCCGTCGGCGAACACCGACCGCGCGAGCGACTCCGCGCCGGCCGCCGTCGTCCGCTCGCCGACGCCGATGGCGAGCACGCCCGGCGCCAGCAGCATCACGTCGCCGCCCTCGATCGGCGCCGAATGGGCGCCGTACGCACGGGCGGCGTGGCGGAACTGCGGGTGGTAAGCGTAGATCAGGTCGAGCACCGCGGTCTCGCGGCGGCGCGCGGGCATGTTCAGCGACGAAATCGCCACCCGGTCGGCGATCCACACCGACGAGTCGCGGGTGAACAGCAGGTTCGGCAGCGGGTCGACGGCGAAGTCGTGCGGATGGTTCATCATCCGCACCAGCGACGCGCCCTCCGCGGACGGCAGCTCCTCGAACGTCATCCCCGCCATCAGCACCTCGGCGAGGCCCGCCGCGTCCACGCCCGAAAGGTGGGAACGCAGCGAGTCGGCCAGGTCGCCGCCGAGCCGCCGGTCGTCGACCGCCGCGTGCACGCCCGCCGCGTGGGCCCGGTCGTCCTCCAGGGCCGTCCGGAGCGCGTCGGCCAGCAGCAGGACGCTCACGCCGCGGCCGCGCAGCACCTCGGCGAACGCGTCGTGCTCGTCCTGGGCCCGGTCGACCCACGGGATGGAGTCGAACAGGAGCTGGTCGTTGTTGCGGGGCGTCAGCCTTTTGAGCTCGTTGCCGGGCCGGTGCAGCAGCACCGCGCGCAGGGGTCCGACTTCGCTGTCCACCCGGGGAGGTGCCGTTTCGTCGATCACCCCCGAAGCCTAGTCAGGGTAGCCAGGAAACGTGACCCTTGAGCAGCGAGTATCCGACGAACGACACGAAGTCGAACAGCGTGTGCGCGGCGACCAGCGGCCACAGCCGGTTGGTCTTCTGCCACAGCCTGCCGAACACCAGGCCCATGAGGAAGTTCCCGACGAACCCGCCGAACCCCTGGTAGAGGTGGTACGACCCGCGCAGCACCGCGGCGCCGAACAAGGCGGTGTTCTCCCGGACGCCGAGCTGCCGCAGCCGCGTCAGCAGGTAGCCGATCACCAGGACTTCCTCGGCGAAGGCGTTGCCGAACGCCGACAGCGTGAGCGTGATCGGCCGCCACCACGTATCGCCCAAAGTGGACGGTTGCACCGCCAGGCTGAACCCGAGGTGGTAGGAGACGAAGTAGAGCGCGAGGCCGGGGATTCCGATCGCCGCGGCCAGTCCGAGCGTCAGGAGCGTGTCGTAGCCCGCCGACCGGCGGTCCAGCCCCAGCCGGCTGATCTTGATGCCCGCGCGCCACAGCAGGTACAGCCCGAGCGCACCCCAGCCGACCAGCTGTGCCGCCGACAGCAGCTGCTTGAGCAGGTCGATCAGGCTCGCCGCCGCCTGCGGGACGTTCAGCTGCACCTGCTGCTGGGCCAGCGGCACCGGCCGCAGCAGCGAGTCCACAAGGGACAACAGGCTGCGCACCCCGGACAGGCCGAGCGTGATGCCGAAGACGATCAGCAGCTCGAGCTTGATCGCCCGGCGCTCGGCCGGGTCCTCGACCGTGGCGGGGAACTCGGGGCGGTCCGGCGCCAGCCACGATCGCGCGGTGAACGTCATGACCGCACGCTACCTTCGGGGTATGCCGAGGAGCATCGCCACCAACGAAACCGTCGACCGCGCCGCGCTGGTCGAATTCCTGTCGACCCGCCACCGCGCGATCCTGCTCACCACGAAGGCCGACGGCGGCCCGCAGCTCTCGCCGGTCACGTGCGGCGTCGACGCCGAGGGCAGGCTGGTCGTCTCGACCTACCCGAAGCGCGCGAAGGTCGTGAACGTCAAGCGCAACCCGAAGGTCTCCGCCTGCATCCTGTCCGACGAGTGGAACGACCAGTGGGTGCAGCTGAACGGCACCGCCGAGGTGCTGGACATCCCGGATTCGGTCGAGCCGCTCGTGGAGTACTTCCGCGCCATTTCCGGCGAACACCCGGACTGGGACGAATACCGCGAGGCCATGGTCAAGCAGGGCAAGAGCATCATCCGCGTCACGATCGAGAGCTGGGGGCCGATCGCGAAGGGTGGCTTCCCCGCCGAACTAGCCTGACCGCCCGCGCAGGAACGGGCAGCCGACCAGCCGGCGCAGCTCCGACGCGAGCTGCGCCGGGCTGTCGACGGACTTCGAGAACGCCAGCCGCACGTCGTGGTCGCCCTCGTCGGACTCGACGCGCAGCCGCAGCCCGAACCGGTCGAGCCCGAGCGGGCGGATCCGGCCGCCGCGCAGCCCCGCCGGCAGGTGCTTCGCCAGCTGCTCGACCACGTCGGAGTGGTCGCTCTCGAGGTGCCGCAGCCACTGGGCCTCGTAGTCGTGGAACGGGTCGGGCGGGGCGGCACTGAACACGTGCGGGCGCAGCGAGTGCGTGCCTTCGGCGTCGGCGAGCACGAGCGAAGCGGGCGTCAGCCGCAGCAGCGTGACGCCGTGGCCGACGTCGAGGAGCCGCTCGTCCGGCCGCGACTCGGCGATCGCCACCGCCCGCGCGCGGGCCGAAACCGGGGACAGCGGCCGCAGCCAACCGGTGATCCACAGCAGCCCGCGGATCGGTTCCCGCAGGTCGACCGGGGCCTGGTCGGCGAGCTCGACCATCACGGCCAGCTCGCCGCGCTGCGTCTGCTTCGCCGCGTGGACCATCGGGTGGTCGTCGGGCAGCAGCACGCTGACGCTGCCGCTGTGGTGCACGTGGTGCAGGACGGGCACGACGCGCTCGCCGTCCAGCTCGGTGCGATCGCAGGTGGGCAGCAACGACGCGGGGCCGTTGCGGGTCGCGATCGTCTTGGCGCGCTCGGCGGGGTTCGGCGCCGGCGGGCGGCGGACGGATGTGGGTGCCTCGGTCACGGCTCACCTCCTACTTAGGTGAGCCTAACCTGAATTCGACGGTCTGGGTAGTCGGGATGGCACCTCGTTTCCGTTCACCGGCGCATCCGGTAACGCCGGTGCCCACTTTGCCGAAAAGGGGGTGACAACCCGACCCCATGGGGGTTCCGCGTGCCGATCGTCCCGGTCCCCAAGCGCGTCCGCGCTTTCGAACTCGACCCTGCCATGCCCTCCGGCGCCCTGCCGATCTTCGGCGAGTACCTCGACCGCCTCCGCCGCAACGCCGCCAACCAGCGGCTGCTGTCCTGGTTCCTCCTGGCCTTCGGGGTCGCCCAGTTCTTCACCGGAGCCGGGGTGGCGCTGCCGATCGGCATCCTCGCGCTGGTGGGCTCGGTCGAGGCGTGGTGGCGGTACCGCGCCTACGTCCGGGTGCCGGAGACCCGGCTCAAACGCGAGGCCTTCCGCCAGGTGGACATCGCCGACGGCGGTCTGGTCGCCGCCGGCCGGTCGGTCGGGGTGCGGCTGCTCGACGGCCGGTGGCTGCGGGTCCGGCTCGACGAGCCCTACCGGCTGCTGCTGGCCACGCACCGGCGGGTGTGGCTGCTCGGCCGCGGCCCCAAGGTGTTCGTCGGCTTCCCCGGCGTGATGCGGGTCCGCCGCGCCCGGATCTCCGACGCACCGCCGGCGGGCGCGACAGCGGTGTCGCCGGCGGCCGGCGGGTATTCGCCGCGGCTCGACCCGGTGCTGGGCGCCCACCGGCGCCGCATCGCCCGCGACCACCGCGCACTGGCCGCGTTCCTGCTGGTCTTGGCCGGGTTCGCGGGCTGGGTCCGGCTCGGCTTCCCGGCCACGGGCTGGCTCACCTGGACGCTCGCGGGCGCGGCCCTGCTGACCGCGCTGGCGGCGGCGGCCCGTTCGGTCGCCTACCACCGCCCCCTCCCGGCGGACCACTGGACGGAGCTGCGCGCGGTGCTGGACGGCCCGGTCCGCATGGGACCCCGCGGCGCCCGGCTGAGCGGCTTGACGATGCTCGCGGACGGAACGGTGGTGGGCTTCCGCATGCCCACGGCCGACCCCTCGATGGCGGCGAACGTCGCAGCCACCGGCCGGCTGTGGATAGCGGGCGTCCCGCGGCCCGGCGGAGCGACGGCGGGCGTGCCGGGCTACCCGGTGCTGGGCACGGTCTGGCTCGGCTGAGCGGCCCAGCCCGGCCGCCACGCCCCGGCGGCGGGTTCGTTCTTCGCGAGGTGCCGCCGCAGGGCCGCGAACTCGGCGTAGTAGGCGCCCCACTCGGTCCCGGGCACGACGCCGGGCAGCCGGATCCGGTGTCCGGCGAGCTCGGCCGGGGCCACCGAAGGCGCTTCGGCCAGCGGATGCGCGGGGCCGCACGGCAGCTGGATCGGTTCGTCGAGCACCCACCGCGCATCGAGGTCACAACCGCCGCCCGATGACGTCGACCCGCAGCGGCCCACCGCACACCGACGCCAGCGCTCGCCGCTCGGCCAAGAGCAGCACGCGAGCGTGTGGCAGGCCATCGGGTCGCACCACGGTGGGGCAGCTTCTCCGCGGCATGTCGGTTGCCCCGCGCGGCCGTTGCCCGCTTTGATCTGCGGCGTGATGCGCGGGCGGTCGCTCGGACCGCGGTTCAGGTGGCTCTGGTCGGCTTACGCCGTGAGCGCGTTCGGGACGTGGCTCGGCTTCGGGGCCTTCCCCATGCTCGCGATCCTGGTCCTGCACGCCGGGCCGACGGCCGTCTCGGCGCTGGCCGCGATCGGGCCCGCCGTCGGTGCGCTGGTGGCCCTGCCGCTCGGCCCGTGGGTCGACCACCGCCGGAAGCGGCCGGTGATGATCGCCATGGACCTCGTCCGGTTCGCCGCGCTGGTCAGCGTGCCCGCCGCCTACGCACTCGGCCTGCTGAGCTTTGCCCAGCTGCTCGTGGTCTCCGTGGTCGTCGCCGCGGCGGACATCACCTTCACCTCCGCGAGCGGTGCCTTCCTCAAGGGCCTGGTGCCGCCCGAAGACCTGCTCGTCGCGAACGGCCGGTTCGAGTCGACGAACTGGACCGCCACCGCGCTCGGGCCGCCGCTCGGCGGGGCGGCGTTCGCGCTGTTCGGGCCGGTGACGTCGGTGGTCGCCAACGCCGTCAGCTTCCTGCTCTCCGCGCTCGGGATCCGCGCGATCGGCGGCGGCGAGCCGCGCCCGCGCACCGCCACCCGGCTGCGCGTGCGTGACCTCGCCGACGGCTGGCGCTTCCTGCTGGCGCACCCGGGACTGCGGCCGCTGCTGCTCAACACCATGGTGTTCAACGGCCTGGTCATGGGCGCCGACTCCCTGCTCGCCGTGCTGATGCTGGGCCGGCTCGGGTTCCCGCCGTGGCAGTACGGGCTCGCGTTCGCCGTCCCGTGCCTCGGCGGGCTCGCCGGGTCGCGGCTGACCCCGCGGCTGGTCGCGAAGTTCGGGCGGCACCCGGTCCTGGTCACCGCCGGCGCGCTCCGGGCGTGCTGGCTGGTCGCCTTGGCCTTCGTCCCGGCCGGCACCGGCGGGCTGGTGTACGTCATGGCTGTCGAACTCGGCCTGATCGTCAGCTGCAGCGTGTTCAACCCGGTGCTCGCGACCTACCGGCTCGAACAGCTCCCGGCGGACCGGGTCGCGCGGACGCTGTCGGCCTGGTCGATCAGCACCAAGGCGGCGATCGCCACGCTGACCGCGCTCTGGGGGCTGCTCGCCGGTATCACCGGGCCGCGCACGGCCATCGGGATCGCCGGGATCCTCGTGCTGGCGACGCCGTTGCTGCTGCCTCGACGTGACCGGAAGCCGCCTAACCCAGCGACTTCCGCGTCGCCTGCTCGGTCTCCAGCACGCCCTGCCTGATGCCCTCCAGCTGGTCGCTCAGCTCGCGCACCGCTCCGGTGTCCACGGCGACGTCCGTGGTCGCCGCCGTCAGCTCGGCCACCCTCGCCACCAGGCTGTCCAGGCCGAGCGCGCCGGACTGGAGCTGCGCCAGCAGCTTGTCGCGGGCACCGGACAACCGCCGGTGCACGTCCGCCTGTGCCTGGACCGCCGTCAGCGCCTGCTCGAGATCGCCGCGGACGTCCGGGTTCGCCGTGCGCAACTCGCGCTGCAGGCGACGTCGTTCGTGCGCGACGGCGTCCGGATCGACCCTGGCCAGCGCCTGACCGGTCGCCGACGCGCGGCCGGCCAGGCGGCTGAGCGTCGAGAGCGTCTCCTCGACCACCGGTTCCATGTCCGCGACGCGCTCGGCGAGCGGGCCGGCGGCCAGTGACGCGCTGAGCGAGGCGAAGCCGTCCGCCGCGGCCGACGCCCGGCGCAGCCAGCTCTCCTCGGCCGAACCGGGCGCGACGTCCAGCACCCGGGCTTCCCGCGGCTGAGGCGCCTTCTCGCGGGTTGCCACAGCCACGCCCGCCCGCGCGGCGAGCACCGCCACGCCCACCCCGACGGCGGCGACGACCGGCAGCTGCACGGCCCACGCCACCCCGGCCGACGTGGCGGCGAGCAGCAGCCCCCACGGTTCGGCGAGCTCACGGGCGAACTTCATCAGAAGTTGGAAATCACGGAGGTGAACACCTGGTTGATCGAGTCCGGTTTGGACGAATCGTACTCCGAACCCGCCGTCGCCTCCGCGATCTGCTTCAGCACGCCCTGGTCGGCGTCCGAGCCGTAGGCGATCGTGAACAGGCGGACCGTCTCCGCGTTGCCCTCCGGCCGCAGCTGCGGCAGCAGGTGGTCGATGTCGACGCCGCCGGAGTCCTCGTTGCGGCCGTCGGTGAGCACCACGACCGCGTTGATCGCCGCCGGGTCGAGGTGCGTGTTCATGTACTGGTAGGCGGCCAGCGACGAGTCGTACAGCCCGGTGCCGGACTGCGGTGTCAGTCCGCTCAGCCGCATCGCCAGTGTCTCCTTGCCGCTGGTGCCGAGCGCCTGCACCGGCAACAGTTCCTGGTAGTCCTTGTCGCCGTCGAGGTGGGTCGAGAACTGCCAGAGCCCGACCTGGTCGCGCGGCACGAACTGGCCGAGCGAGTCGATCGCGGCCTGCTTCGCGAGGTCGATCTTGCTCTTGCCGGTGCCCTTCACCTCGTCACCCATCGAGCCCGAGACGTCGACGACGAGCAGCACGTTCGCCTTCTTGCGCAGGTCGGTCCAGGAGGCCAGCAGCTTGGACAGCACCGGCGGCGACGGCGGGCGCAGGAAGGTGATCTTCGCGTCCGGCTGGACGCCGTTGGCGGTGGTCGCCTGCGGGCCGGGCTTGCCGTCGAACGACCGGAAGCCGAGCGCGGCGAACTTCGCCTGCGTCTCGTCCTGGCGCAGGTACCCCAGGAAGTCCGCGGCGACCTGCTTGCGCGTCGCGTCCGCCCAGTTCAGCGTGACGAACGGGTGGTCGGAGTTCAGCGTCCCGTCGCCCGGGTAGATCGCCACCAACGGCACCCTCGGCGGCCCGTGCTGCCCGACCTTGGCCGGGTCGTTCGTCGGGTTGCCCTGGTTGTAGCCGATCAGCGAGTTCTCCTCGACGGTGACCGCCGAGATGTACGACAGCGCCGCGCCCTTGTCGTCGGCCTTCTGCAGGTTGGTCAGGAAGGTGAGCGTGGTGTCGCCGTAGTGCACGATCGCCTGCTCGATGTTCGTGACGAACTGCTTCGCGTCCGGCTTGTCGAGCGCGGCCGCGGTGAGGTCGGACGACGTGCCGGTGGCGGCGTAGTAGGCACCGATCGTCGCGTTCAGGCCCGACGTCGAGATGTTCGGGTTCGTCTTGCCGAGCCGGAACTTCCCCCACTCGGGGTGGCCGTACTTCGCCCAGCCCGCCGGGTCGGTGGCCAGCCCGGCGAGGTCCTTCCAGCCGATCGCCTTGCCGGGCCAGCCGAGCGCCTCGGCCATCGGCTTGGGCATCGCGACGACCAGCGGCGCGTTCGCGACCGACGGCGGGTCGCCGTCCGGCACGATCGAGGCGGTGTCGCCCTTAGCGTTGACGCGCAGGAGGTTGACCCAGCCGCTCGCGGCCGGCGTCCAGACGTCCGGGCGCGGCCCGTCGGTGGCCTCGTTCCAGCCGTTCGCCAGCGCCTGCATCGCCACGCCCGAAGACTTGGATTTCACGACCACGTCGACGCAATGGCCGGCGACCGACCGTCCGGAGTAGGCCTTCGCGGCCTCCTGGACGATTCCGGCCTTCTCCGGTGAAGAAGCGATGTTGAGCGCGATCGCGTCCGCGCCCGAACATTTCGGCGCGTCGGCCTCGTCGCTCGAGCCGCTGGTCCAGTACCGGATGCCGATGATCAAGGCGATGGCGACCACGATCGCGGCCAAGAACGGGAGAGCTTTTCCTCTGCGTCGCGCTGGTTGGGAATTGATCATCGAATCCTCCCCGTTCCGCCACCCGGAAGTTCATTATCCGGGCGCCGGAACGGGGATGGGACGGTATTTCCGAAACTTGACTATGACTTAGGGCCGCGGCGCGACCACGTCCACGCGTAGCCGGGGTCTTCCGAGGCGTCGGCGGCTTCGCCGAGCTCCAGCGGGGCGAACGTGTCGACCATGACGGCGGTCTCGTCGAAGAACTCCGCGCCGATCGACGCCTCCGCCGCGCCCGGCTGCGGGCCGTGCGTGAAGCCGGACGGGTGCAGCGAGAGCGAGCCGATGCCGATCCCCGAGCCCTTCCGGGCCTCGTAGTTGCCGCGCACGTAGAACATCAGCTCGTCGGAATCGACGTTCGCGTGGTTGTACGGCACCGGGATCGCGCCCTCGTGGTAGTCGACCTTCCGCGGGCAGAAGGAGCAGACGACGAAGTTCGGGCCCTCGAACGTCTGGTGCACGGGCGGCGGCTGGTGCACGCGGCCGGTGATCGGCTCGAAGTCGTCGATGTTGAACACCCACGGGTACAGGCAACCGTCCCAGCCGACGACGTCGAACGGGTGCGTCGCGTAGGTGTAGCGGGTCAGCCCGGCGCGGTGCCGCACGAGCACCTCGACGTCCTCACCGTCCTCCAGCAGCGGCTCCTCCGGTCCGCGGATGTCGCGCTCGCAGTACGGCGAGTGCTCCAGGAACTGGCCCTTCGCCGACAGGTAGCGCTTCGGCGGCCCGATGTGGCCGCGCGCCTCCAGCGTGAAGAGGTTGACCTCGCCGTGGGGGACGACCCGGTAGGTGCACGACGTCGGGATCACGACGTAGTCGCCGTCGCCGACCTCCAGGCGGCCGTAGATCGTCTCGAAGGTCGCTGAGCCGCCGTGGACGTAGAACAGCTCGTCGCCGGCCGCGTTGCGGTACAGCGGGCTGGGCGTGGTCGCCGTGACGAACCCGATGGTGACGTCGTTGTTGCCGAACAGCCGTCGCCGGTCGGTCACCGCGTCCGCCTCGCCGCCGAACTTGAGGTCGCGGGTCTGGAAGGCGCGTGGCTTGAGCGGGTGGTTCGGGGTGAGCGACCCGCGGTCTTCCTCGACCGCGACGGCGTCGACGATCGCCGTCGGCAGGCCGCGGTGGTAGAGCAGCGCGGAGTCCGCGGAGAAGCCCTCGACGCCCATCAGCTCTTCGGCGTAGAGGCCGCCGTCCGGCTTCCGGAACGCGGTGTGCCGCTTGTGCGGAAGCTCGCCTACTCGCCGGTAGTAAGGCATCGACGTCCCCTTCTGACGTGTTCGTTGTGCGAACGATTTTGTCCTGATGTCGTACGCTACTAGCGTGTCAGTCGTGTCAAGCGCTGTGGAACTCACGCCCCCCGGCCCCCGTGGAATTCCTCCCCTGTTCGCGAGGCTCGTCGACGACTCGGCGCTGTTCCCTCCGGGCGATGCGGCCATGCCCGAAGCGCTGCGCGCGCACTTCGCCAGCCGGGAGTCCGAACACGCCGGTGTACTGGGGGTTTTCCTCTGCCAGGCGTCCCGGCTGCCGGAGCTGATCACCGAGCTGATCAAGATCAAGCCGAAGCAGCCGCTGCCGCTTTCGCTGATCATCGACACCGGCCTCGGCGGCGTCCCGAAGGCCATCTCGATCGTCGAATCGCGCAGTGAGCTGCTGGCGCTGCGGATGGTCGAGATGCCGGCGCCGTCGGACGTCGACGAGGTGTGGCTGGAGCGCGTCTCGGAGTTCGTCCCCGAGGACGTCATCCGGGTGGTCGAGCCACGGCGCGGCGTCGGCTGGCTCGACGGCGTCCGGAAGGTGATCGAGCACGGCAGCTGGCCGAAGATCCGCTGCGGCGGGCAGGCGGGCGAAAACTTCCCCAGCGTCGACGAGGTGGCGGACTTCCTCGCCGTCGTCAGCGGGTCCGCCGGGGCGTCGTTCAAGGCGACCAACAGCCTGCACCGCGCGGTCCGGCACACCGACCCGGACACCGGGTTCGTGCACCACGGCTTCCTGAACCTGCTCGTGGCCTCCGCGCGCAGTCTCGCCGGCGGTGACGTCCGGGGGGCCCTGGAGTCGACGGACGCCCAGGCGCTCGCCGAGGAGGCCCGGGCGCTGTCCGAGCCGGCCGCGAAGGCCGTGCGAGCGCTCTTCGCGTCCTACGCGGCGGCGACGTTCGAGGAGCCGGTCGCCGACCTGGGCGAACTCGGCTTGCTGTGACCAGCCGGGAGGGGTCGCTGACGCTCGACCGTGGCTTGGCGCTGCTGCAGGCAGTGGCCGACGCCGGTGGCGACGCGGCGACCATCTCCGAGCTGGCCGTGGCCATCGGCGCCAGCCGCGCGGCGGTCTACCGGCTGCTCGTGCCGCTGTCCGAGCGCGGGCTGGTCTGGCGCGACGGCACGAAGGTCCGGCTCGGCGTCGGGCTGCTCCGGCTGGCCGGGCAGGTGCTCCCGCAGCTGCGGGACGCGGCCGGCCCGGTGCTGCGCGAGCTGGCCGAGAAGGTCGGCGCGACTGCGCACCTGTCGGTCGCGCAGGGGACGCAAGCGCTTGCGGTGGCCGTCGTGGAGCCGTCGTGGACCAACTTCCACGTCGCTTACCGGGTGGGCAGCCGGCACTCGCTCAATGCCGGCGCGGCCGGCAAGGCGATGAGCCTGCGGCCGGGCGGCGACGGCTGGGTGACGTCGACGGGCGAGCTCGAGGCGGGCGCGTCCGGCGTCGCGGCGCCGGTGCGCGGGGTGCCGGGCCTGCGGGCGAGCGTCGGCGTCGTCTCGATGGAGCCGCTGAAGGCGGCCGAGGTGGGCCCCCAGGTCGTCGCGGCCGCCACCCGGCTCGCCGAAATCCTGAAGACGGACGGCTAGGGCCGCGAGACCGCGACCAGCGGCCGGACCATCGTCAGCAGCAGGGCGACGTCGACGGTGAACAGCAGGCGTTCGAACAGGCCCAGCGTGACGTCCTGCTGGGCCGGGCCGAGGACGAGCGTCAGTACGAAGCCGGCGAGCACCACGCCGACGCTGGCGAAACTCGCCGTGGCCAGGCGCCGGATGGTCGTCCGGCGCGGCTCCCACGGGCAGCGCTCGCGGCCCTTCTTCGTCAGCACCAACGCGGCGGCGGGGAGCGCGATGAACGCCGTCAGGGCGGCGATGTTGTGCACCTGCCCGGCGAGCGAGCGCGCCTGTCCGTCCGGGTCGACGGGAACGAGCCCGCACACCAGGAGCCCGGCCGACCACACCCCGAGCAGCAGGCAAACCGCGGTGGTGCCCGGGCGGTGGGCCTTCGCGATGCCGGCGAGCAGTGCCACCGAGCCGAGGGACAGCGCCAGGCACATGACGCTGAACAGGGGAGCGGCCGAGGACGTGCCGAGCCTGCCGTAGACGTACTCCGACAGCGTCTGCCAGATCGGGCTGACCTGGCCCGACAGCCGCAGGTGCAGGTCGATCGAGATGGCCACGGCGACGCCGATGCCGCCGAGCGCGACCCGGCCGTGCAGCGGCGAGACGGCGTGCGAGTTCACCTGGTGCTCCCCCTTTCGTTTCCGAAAGGTTACCGGGTGAACCTGTGAGGCAGTCGTCAGAAGGCGAGCTGGACCAGGGCGAACGCGGCGAACCCGGCAAAGGCGAACCCGGCGCAGCGCTGGATCAGCTTCGGCCGGATCCGGCTGCGGATCTTCGCGCCGATGAACACGGCCAGCCCGGCGACCACGACGAGCGCGGTGAAGGCGCCGACGCCGACGGCGAACGGGTTGCCGATGCGGGCGGCGAGGCTGGCTGTCGCGAGCTGCGAGGCGTCGCCCCACTCTGCGGCGAAGAGCACGCCGAACGACGTCATCGCCGAGCGCGTGAAGGACGCCGGCGACGGGCCGGTGCGCGAAGCGTCTTCGCCTGCTTCGTCGGCTTCGCTGAATCCCTCGCGGAGGAGCATGAAAGAGCCGACGCCGAACATCGCGGCGACCACCAGCGAAAGAACGACGTCCGGTAACAACGTCAACACGCTGCCGAACGCGACCGCGATGACACATTGCACGGCGAACGCGGCGCACACCCCGGCGAAAACCGGCCAGCCGCGGAAACGGGTGGTCAGCACCAGGGTTGCGACGAGCGTCTTGTCCGGCAGTTCCACGGCGAGGACCAGGCCGAACGCGCTGATCAGCGCCACCATCGCGGCAGTCATGAGATTTCTTTCGCCCCTTTCACTGCAACGATAAAGGGGCGTTCAGTAAAACCGCAAGCTGATGGCTGGTGCGAATTTGACTGATCGGCGGCCATGAATTTGACACCTCGGGGTGGCACACAATTTTCTTCGGTGCACCGAATTTCCGGTTGTGGCCTGCGGTAGGTTCACCGGCATGGGGTCACTGGCGCGTGCTGCGCAGGTAGAAGAGGTCATCCGCCGGCTGGAGGCGCACTACGTCTTCCCGGACGTCGCCGCGAAGGTCGCGAAGGTGCTTCGCACACGCCTGGACGAAGGCGCGTACGCGGACCTCGGCGAGGCGGAATTGGCGACGGCCGTCACCACCGACCTCCAGTCGGTGAACGACGACAAGCACCTGCGGCTGCGTCACCACCTCGACCCCGTCGCCGTCGACGGTGACGCGGAGCACGCGTCCGAGGACTTCCGGCGCGCGGGCGAGCTGGAGAACTTCGGCGTCGCGGCGGTGCGCCGGCTGCCGGGCAACGTCGGCTACCTCGACACGACCATGTTCTACCCGATCGACCTCGCGGCCCCGGCCTTCTCGGCGGCGATGACGCTGGTCGCGCCGGCCGACGCGCTGCTGATCGACGTCCGGCGCAACCGCGGCGGCGATCCGGAGACCAGCGCGTTCCTGCAGAGCTACCTCGTCGACGAGCGGACCCACTACCTCGACTTCTACGAGCGCGACGGCGATCGCGTGACCCAGATGTGGACGCTGCCGTACGTCCCGGGGCCGAAGGTCGGCGGGACCAAGCCGATCTGGGTGCTCACCGGTCCGGTGACGTTCTCCGGTGGCGAGGACCTGGCCTTCTCGCTGCAGCGGCAGGGCCGCGCGAAGACCGTCGGCGAAGTGACGCGGGGCGGCGCGCACCCCTGCGACCGGTACAAAGTGGACACCTACCTGGACGTGACCGTGCCGATCGCCCGCTCGTACGACCCGGAAACGGGGGAGAACTGGGAGGGCGTCGGCGTGACGCCGGACATCGCGGTCGACGCGGACAAGGCGTTCGACACCGCGTACGCGCTGGCGCTGCGGCACGTCCTCGAGCTGGGGGACGCGGGCCCGCGGCGGGTCGTGGCCGAGGAGGCGCGGAAGGCGCTCGACCAGCTGTAGTCACCCGGGACGTTGGTCCTGGCCCGGACGGGACCAGTTGATCTGGCTGGTCCCCCGGGCCGGGGGGCAGGCTGGACCACGTGGAGGTCCTTGAGCTAGCGCGGTGGCAGTTCGGCATCACCACCGTCTACCACTTCCTGATGGTCCCGCTGACCATCGGGCTGTCGATCCTGGTCGCGGCGATGCAGACCGCTTGGGTCCGCACCGGCGAGCTGCGGCACCTGAAGATGACCAAGTTCTGGGGCAAGCTGCTGCTGGTCAACTTCGCCATGGGCGTGGTGACCGGGATCGTGCAGGAGTTCCAGTTCGGGATGAACTGGAGCGCGTACTCCCGCTTCGTCGGCGACGTCTTCGGCGCGCCGCTGGCGATGGAAGGGCTCGTCGCGTTCTTCGTCGAGTCGACGTTCCTCGGCCTGTGGATCTTCGGCTGGGACCGGCTGCCCAAGAAGGTGCACCTGGCGTGCGCGTGGGCGTTTTCGCTGGCCACGATGGCTTCGGCGTACTTCATCCTGGCCGCGAACTCGTGGATGCAGCACCCGGTGGGCGTGACGTTCGAGAACGGCAAGCCGACCATGAACTCGATCTGGGCGGTGCTGACGAACAACACGGCACTGGCCGCGATCCCGCACACCCTGGCCGGCGCGTTCTCGGTGGCGGCGGCGTTCCTCGTCGGTGTCGCGGGCTGGCACCTGTGGCGCAAGCGTGCTCATGAAGACGTCTGGCGCTCGTCGCTGCGGCTCGGCGGCTGGGTCGGCGTGGCGGCGTTCGCGGTCCTGGCGATCACGGGTGACACGCAGGGCAAGCTGATGTTCGAGCAGCAGCCGATGAAGATGGCGTCGGCGGAAGCGCTGTGCCACACGGAAAAGCCGGCGAGCTTCTCGATCATCGCGATCGGCGACGTCTCGGGCGCGAACTGCGAGGACGTGAAGACGTTCAACGTGCCCGCGCTGCTGTCGTTCCTGGCGCACAACGACTTCACCACCGAGGTCAAGGGCGTGGAGAACCTGGTCACGGAGTACCAGGCGAAGTACGGCACGAACTACCCGGACGACCCGGCCCTGGGTTCGCTGGCGGGCAAGCCGATCGACTACGTGCCGAACCTGCCGGTGACGTACTGGGGCTTCCGCATGATGATCGGCTTCGGCGCGGTCTCGGCGGGCATCGGCCTCCTGGCCCTGTGGCTGACCCGCCGCGGCCGCATCCCGGGCAGCCGCTGGTTCCCCTGGCTGGTGCTGGGAGGCATCGCGACGCCGTTCCTTGGCAACAGCGCGGGCTGGATCTTCACGGAGATGGGCCGTCAGCCGTTCGTGGTGGCGCCCAACCCGACCGGCGTGGACGGCGTGTGGATGTTCACCGCCCAGGCTGTTTCCCGCCTCACGACGGGCGAGGTCTGGACCTCCCTGATCGCCCTGACCACGGTGTATGCCGCCCTCGGCGTGGTGGAGCTGTACCTGATGCGCAAGTACATCCGCGGCGGCGTCGACGCGGTGATGCCTCCGAAGAAGGACTCCGACGAGGCCGAGGGCGACACGCTCGCCTTCGCGTACTGAGGAGGTCGAAATGACAAAACCGCAGCTCAGCGGCTGTGCAGCAGTACCAGACTTCTCAAGAGCAGCCCCCGCCCTTCCCGGGGGGCGTCCCCGAACCCAGTGTATCGGGGTGGTCACTCTCGCGGGTTACCCACAGCAAATCTGTGGACAACTCGACCCGTTGTGGATAACTCACGGCCACCGGGTCGCGGGGAGCCCGAAGCGTCCGACCGGTGTGGTAGGTGCCCGATGACCCTGGAAATCGTCTGGTTCGTCGTCATCGCCTTCTTCTGGCTCGGCTACCTCTTCCTCGAAGGGTTCGACTTCGGCGTCGGCATGCTGCTGCCCGTCCTCGCGAAGGACAACACCGAGCGGCGCGTCATGGTCAACACCATCGGACCCGTCTGGGACGGCAACGAGGTGTGGCTCATCGTCGCCGGCGGGGCCATGTTCGCCGCCTTCCCCGCCTGGTACGCCGGGCTGTTTTCGGCCGCCTACCTGCCGCTCCTGCTCGTGCTGCTCGCCCTCATCGGCCGCGGCGTCGCCTTCGAGTACCGCGGCAAGGTCGACTCCGACCGCTGGCGGCGCAACTGGGACCGCGTCATCGTGACCGGCTCCTGGATCCCGCCGCTGGGCGTCGGTCTCATCCTCGCCACCACCGTCCTCGGCCTGCCGCTGGACGCCGACGGCAACCGCGCCGGCTCCGCGTTCGCCGCCGTCCGCTGGGACACCCTGCTCGGCGCGGTCGCGATCGCCGCCTTCTCGATCGCCCACGGCGCCGCCTTCCTCGCCCTCAAAACCAGCGGTGACCTGCGGGAACGCGCGCGCACCCTGGCGCTGAGGCTGCTGCCCGTCGCCATGGTGCCGATGGTCGCGTTCCTCTCCGTCGTCCAGTGGCGCTCCGGCACGCTGTGGACGTTGCTCGCGTTCGGGATCAGCGCCGTCGCCGCGGCGGTCGCCTGGCTGCGGCTGCGCGCCGACCGCGACGGGCAGGCGTTCGCCGCGCTCGGCGTCGTCATCGCCGGGGCCGCGGTGGTCATGTTCGGGTCGCTGTTCCCGAACGTCCTGCCGTCGACCCTCGACGTCGCCAACACCCTCACCATCGAGGGTGCCGCCTCGAGCCCGTACACGCTGACCGTGATGACCTGGGTCGCCGTCTTCGGCGCCCCGGCCGTGCTGATCTACCAGGGCTGGACGTACTGGGTGTTCCGCAGGCGCATCGGCACCCAGCACATTCCGGCGGTCCACGCACCATGAGCAAGCTTCCCGGGCGCGCAACCCTTCTCGCCTCGGAGTCCACAGTGGACTCAGCGCGGCCGGGAAAGGGCCCGCTCGGCGCATTGCCGGCCCTCGTGCCTGCCGTGCGCCGGGCGCTGGCCCTGGTGGGCTTCCTGTCGTTCGTCAACGCCGCCGCGCTGGTGGCACAGGCATTCCTGCTCGCCGACGTCCTCGCGGCGATCGTCGGAGCAGGTTCCGGGGGACGCACCGCCCAGCTGGCCGCGCTGCTCGCGCTCGTCGCGACGCGCGCGCTGACCGGCTGGGCGGTGCGCACGGTCTCCGCCCGCGCCGCCGCGACGGCGCACCGCGAACTGCGCGCGAAAGCCGTGGACCACGCGCTGCGCCTGGGCCCCGAGTGGATCGCGCAGCGCGGCCACGGCGAGCTCACCGCGCTCACCACCCGCGGCCTCGACGCGCTCGACGCCTACTTCCGCGAATACCTCCCGGCCCTGGTGACGGCGGCCGTCGTGCCCCTCGGCGCCGGCGCGGCGATCCTGTTCGCCGACTGGCCGTCCGGCGCGATCGTCGCGCTGACCGTGCCGTTGCTGCCGGTGTTCGCCATCCTCGTCGGCAAGTACACCGCCGACCGCGTCGCCGGCGCGACCGACGCGACGCACCGGATGTCCGAGCGGCTCCTGGAGCTCGTGCGCGTGCTGCCGGTGCTCACCGCGTTCCGCCGCGCCGCCGCGCAGGCCGAGACGGTCCGGCGGCTGTCCGAACGTCACCGCCGCGCGACGCTCAAGACGTTGAAGGTCGCCTTTTCCTCGGCGTTCGTGCTCGAACTGGTAGCGACGCTGTCGGTGGCGCTGGTCGCGGTGGTGATCGGCGTCCGGCTCGCCGGCGGGCACCTGCCGCTGGCCATCGGGCTCGGCGTGCTGATCCTCGCGCCGGAGTGCTACCAGCCGCTGCGCGCGGTCGGCGCCGCGTTCCACGCCAGCGAGGACGGCGTCGAAGCGGTCCGGCGCGTCGCCGACCTGCTGGTGATCCCGGTGCCTGCCGCCGGGACCGCGGTGCCGGCGCGGGGCGAACTGCGCGTGTCGTCCCTGCGCGTCGCGCGGCGCGGCGGGTTCGCACCGGACGGCGAGTCGTTCGCGGTCCGGGCCGGCGAGACGGTCTGGCTCCGCGCCCCGAGCGGCGGCGGCAAGTCGACGACGCTCTCGGCCCTGCTCGGCTTCGTCCCGGCGCACGACGGCGCCATCACGGTCGGCTCGACGGACCTCGCCGACGCCGACCTCGTGCGCTGGCGCGAACAGGTCGCGTGGGTCCCGCAATCGCCGGTGTTCACCGGCGGGACGGTCCGCTCGGAAGCCGGCCCGGACGCGCCGCTCGCCGAACTCGGGCTGGCCGGGCTCGAGGACCGGCCCGTTTCCCAGCTGTCCGTGGGCCAGCGTCAGCGCGTCGCCGTCGCCCGGGCGCTGAACCGGGTGCGCCACGGCGCCTGGTTGCTGCTGCTCGACGAGCCGACGGCCCACCTCGACGAGGCAGGCGCCCGCCTGGTGCTCGACGCGGTGCAGCGCGCGGTCGACGACGGCGCCGCGGCGATCATCGCGGCCCACGAGCGCACCGGGGCGGTCGACCTGCCGCCCGAGGTCGCTCCCGCCACCGCGACGTCCACTGTGGATACTGCGTTTTCGCCGCTGAGCCGGCGCGCGCTCCTCGACGGCCGGCTCTTCGGCGGCGCCGCGCTGGGCGCGCTCGCGCTGCTGGCCGGGGTGGCGCTGACGGCGACGTCGGGCTGGCTCATCGCCAAGGCGTCCCAGCAGCCGCCGATCCTGACGTTGACGGTGGCGGTGGTCGGCGTCCGCGCGTTCGGCCTCGGCCGCGCGGGCCTGCGGTACGTCGAACGGCTGGTCACGCACGACGCCGCGTTCCGCATCGCCGGCCGCGTCCGCGTGCGGCTGTGGAATTCGCTGGTCCGGCTCGGACCGGCACGCGGCCTGCGCGCGGGTGAGGGCCAGCGCCGGCTGGTCGCCGACGTCGACACCGTGCGCGACCTCCTGCCGCGGGTGGTGTCGCCACCGCTGGTGGTGGCGCTGGTCGCGGCCGGAGCGATCGCCGTGCAGACGTGGGTGCTGCCGCCGGCGGGGTTGGCGCTCGCGGCCGCGGTGGGTCTCGGGCTGTGCGCGCCTTGGGTCGCGCTGCGGGTGGAGCGCCGGGCGACGTCGGCGCTGGCGGACGGCCGCCGTGAGGTGGCGTCGCGAGTCCTGGTGCTGTTCGAATCGGCGGCCGAGCTGCTGGCGTTCGGGAAGGCGGCCGGTCACCGCCGCGCACTCGCGGACGCCGACACCCGCTTGGTGACGCAGGCCCGCCGGCAGGCGTTCGGCGCGGGCGCGGCGGAAGCCCTGGTCACGCTGGCCTGCGGAGCGGCGATGGTGGTCAGCACGGCGTTCGCCGCCCAAGCGGTCGCGGGCGGGCGGCTCGACCCGGTCCTGGCACCGCTGCTGGCCTTGGTGCCGCTCGCGCTGGCGGAGGTGCTGGCGCTGCTCCCGCCGGTGGCGCAGCACTGGGACACGCTGCAGAGCGCGCGCCGCCGTCTCGCCGACGCGCCGGAAGTGCCGACGCCGCCGGTTCCGGGGACGGGGGTCGCGCTGCGCGGCGCGGACCTCGGCTGGCCGGGCGGCCCGCTGGTGCTGCACGACGTGAACGTGGATCTCGCGCCGGGCACCTACGCGGCGGTGGTCGGCCCGAGCGGGGCGGGCAAGTCGACGCTCGTCGCCGCGTTGCTGGGATTCCTCACGCCGCGGCGTGGCGAGGTCGCGGTCCCGGAGGCGGTGGCGTGGGCCCCGCAGGAGCCGATGCTCGCGGCGACGACGATCGCCGAGAATCTCCGCCTGGCCGACCCGACGGCGACCGAGGAGGAGCTGCGCGCGGCGTTGCGCGGCGCGGCGCTCCGGGAGCTGTCGACGGACACGCTGCTCGGCAGCGGCGGCAGCGGACTGTCCGGCGGCCAGGCCCAGCGGGTGGCGCTGGCGCGGGCGCTGCTCGGGGCGCCGTCGGCGGGGTTGGTGTTGCTGGACGAGCCCACCGCGCACTTGGACGAGGCGACGGCCCAGGCGGTGCGCGCGCACCTGCGGGAGGCGCTGGCGGGCCGGACGGTGGTGCACGTGACGCACCTCGCCGAGGAGGCGGCCGGAGCGGACGTGGTCCTCGAGGTCCGCGACGGGCGGGTTGTCACGCGGGTGCCGGTGCCGTGATCGATTTCCCCTGTGTCCTTGGCGCGCCGCCACCGCGCCGCGCGATAATGACGGAACTCATGGATCCGACGCTTGCCGCGCGGGCACTGTCCGCAGCCACCGAGATCACGAGCACCGCCCTGTCCGGCGACGACCCGGGAGCGGTGCTGGACACGGTCGTGGCACGAGCGGCCGAACTGGCCGACGCCGACCTGGGGCTGGCGATGGTGAGCACCGAGGACGGCCGGGTGGTGGTCGAGGCCGCGCATTACGCGACGCCCGCCGAGCCGAACACCGGCTCCGCCGCGCTCGCCGCGCTCGCCGGCGATGCGCGCCCCACGGGTTCAAGTGGCCCGGAATCAGCTGCGCCCGCCGACTCCAGCGCGACCGTTGGGGACTTCGACGGCCCGGAGTCACCTCCGCCCGGCGCCTCCAGCGCGACCGGCCCGGCCGCGCCTGCCGGCGATGCGCGCCCCGCGGGGGCTGGGACACGTCCGCTCGGCAGCTCCGGCGTGACCGGCCCGACCCCGCCTGCAGGCGATGCCCGCCCCGCGGGGGCTGGTGCCGCTGCCGGGGAGTCGCTGCGGGGGCTTGCCCTTCCCGCCGACTCCGCGGCTGGGCAGGTGGCTCGTGGGGGCGAACCCGTCTCCAGTGAAGACTTCACCGTCGATCCGCGGACCGCTCCCTTCGTGCCCGCCGAGCTGCATGGCTATGGGCCCTTTGCCGCTGCGCCGTTTGGGTCTGGGGGGCGGGTTCTCGGGTCGCTCACCGTCTACCGGAAGCGGGGGCGGGAGCCCTTCTCCGCCGGGACCGTCGAGATGCTCGTTGCCTTCGCCGCCCAAGCCGGGGTTGTCCTTGCCCTTGCCGAAGGCGCCAACGCACGCCACCGTGTTGCCCTCTACGAAGAGCGGGAGCGCATTGCCCGGGAGCTGCACGACGTCATCGTCCAGCGGCTCTACGGTGCCGGGATGCAGCTGGACCGGGTGCGGCGCAACATGCGCAAGCGGTTCGCCCAAGCCGATGGGGCTCGGCTTTCCGACGCCATCGACCAGCTCGACCAGACCATCGAAGAAATCCGTGGCACCGTGCGCGCGCTCAGGTCACCGGAGCCTCGCCACGACACCGGCACGCCCACCGACCTCGCCGAGTCGGCGCGCGGCGAGGTTCGCATCGCCGGCGAGCTGCTCGGCTACCCGCCGACCCTGGAGCTGTCCGGCGAATTCGCCGACATTCCCGCGGAACGCGCCGACCACATCCGCGCGGCGCTGCGCGAAGCACTGTCCAATGTGGTCCGGCACTCCGGCGCCAGTGAAACCCGCGTGACGCTGACCAGGGATTCCGGCGGCGTCAAACTCCGCGTCCGGGACAACGGTTCCGGCGTTCCCCAGGGCGTCGCCACCCGCGGTCTGCGTCATCTCGCCGAACGCGCGGACGCCGCGGGCGGGAAGTTCTTCCTGAACTCCTCACCCAGCCTCGGCACACTCGTCGCGTTCGACCTGCCGCTCGACTGATCCCTGCTGCGACTCATCCTTCTCGGGTCATCCAGCCTCCCTTCCACGCCCTCGGCGATGATCTTACCGGCTCGTCGAACATATATTCGACTCACTTCCGGGTGAATCTCTACCTGAAAAGGCGTGGCTGACCGTGACGAAACCCTAAAAAGGTCGCAGCGAACGGCGGATTGCGGCCGCGCCGACCACTCCGGCCGCGCCAACCACCGAGCCGTGCCGAACGCGCCGAACGAACCCGCCGTTACTTCTCGCGCCGCGCGATCCAGGCGGCCGCCTGCGTCCGCCGCTGCATGCCGAGCTTCGCGAGCACCGACGTGACGTAGTTCTTGACCGTCTTCTCCGCGAGGAACAACCGCTCGGCGATCTCCCGGTTCGACAGCCCCTGCCCGATCAGCTCGAGCACGTCCCGCTCGCGCTCGGTGAGCGTCGCCAGCTCGTCCGTCGGCGGGTGCCGCATCTTGTCCAGCACGCGCGCGGTGCTCACCGGGTCCAGCAGCGACCGGCCGGCCGCCACCTCGCGGACCGCGTTCACCACGTCCTGCCCGCGCACCTGTTTCAGCAGGTAGCCCGCGGCACCGGCCATGATCGCGCCGACCATCGCCTCTTCGTCGTCGAACGCGGTGAGCATCAGGCAGGCCGGCGGGTTCGGCTTCGACCGCAGTTCGCGGCAGAGCGTGATGCCGTCGCCGTCGCCGAGGCGGACGTCGACCACCGCGACCTCCGGCTCGACGTGCATCGCCACTGCCAAGGCCTCTTCGACGCTGCTCGCTTCGGCGACGACCTCGATGTCGGGCTCGTCGCCGAGGAGGTCGCGCAGGCCGCGGCGGACCACTTCGTGGTCGTCGACGAGCAGTACCTGGATCGGCATACCCCGAGGTTACGGGGTGCGCGGGCACCGCGGTGGCGGCCGGTCGGCACCGTCACACGTGAATTACCTCAAAGGTGTGACCGCGGGCCCGTAACATTCCGGCCGGTATGCATTCCTGTCTCATAAAACCGCAGGTCGAAGCGGAACCGGTGAAGAATCACCAATCGCGTCGCTCTTCGTGGAGTGCTGGCATTCCCGGAATTGCGGAATCGTCCGTAACGGCACCGACGAGGCCGCGATAGTAACCACGCAATCGCCCCGGATCCCGTTCGGAAGGAATTCCGTTGTCCCTGTTTCGCCGTGCCTTGACGACGGCTGCGGCCGTCGCCGGGTTCGCTCTTCTCGGCCCCGTCCCCTTCGCCTCCGCGCAGCTCTCGACGCCCTTGACCGGCGACCTGGACTGCAAGAACTTCCAGTACCAGGAGGAAGCCCAGGACGTCCTCGACGCCACCCCGGGCGACCCCTACCACCTGGACGACGACAAGGACGGAATCGCCTGCGAAGCCCTCCAGCACCGGCCGAAACAACCGGCCACCACCACCTCGGCGGCGGAACCGACGGACAAGGCGGAAAAGGCGGCCCCGAAGACGGCCACCAAGAAGCCCGCCGGCCCGGGCCACCAGGTGAAGGTCAAGCCGGTCGGCGGCGTCGCCACCGGTGGCGGTGAGCCGGACGACGAGGTGCCCGGCTTCCTCGTGCTCAGCGGCACGCTGCTCGCCGCGACCGTGTCCGGCGGGATGGTGCTCTACCTGCGCCGGCGCCCGAGTTGAGGCACCCGCGCCTGTGGCCCGCGGTCACGGCGGTCGTCGCCGCGCTCGGCGTGGTGCTGGCCGTGGCCCTCGTCCTCGTCCTGTCGCCGAAGGCGCCACAGGAGGTCGCCCCGCCGAGCCCGGCCGCCACGAACCCGGCGGGCACCGCCAGCATCGCGCACTCCGCGGCAACGACCGCCGACGGCCTCCCCGCGGCGAAGCCGGCGTCCCTGACCATCCCGGCGATCGGCGTGCGGGCCGAGGACATCAAGGACCTCGGCCTCACGCCGGACGGTGCGCTGGAAGTCCCGGGTGACGCCACGACGGTCGGCTGGTTCACCGGCGCGCCGTCGCCCGGCGAGGCCGGCCCGGCCGTGCTGGCCGCGCACGTCGACTACAAGCACGTGCCCGGCGCCTTCGCCCGCCTCAAGGACCTGCGCGCCGGCGAGCAGGTCAGGGTCGGCCGCGCGGACGGCCGGATCGCCGTGTTCACCGTCTACCGCGTCGACCGCTACCCGAAGGCCGGCTTCCCGACCGACGAGGTCTACGGCGACACCCCGGATCCCGAACTGCGGCTGATCACCTGCGGCGGGGCGTTCGACCGGGAGAGCGGCAACTACCTCGACAACGTCGTGGCCTACGCGAGGCTCACCGCCGTCGAGGCCTGAGCCAGCTCGATCCCCGCCAGCTCGAGCCGCCGGTACGTGCGTTCCCCGAGCGACCAGACGTCCAGGACCTCGCCGTCGAGCTCGGGGTAGGCGATGACGAGGTGCTCGCCGCGGTACGCGATGTCGACCGGCAGCCCGGCTTCGAGCTGCCAGCAGAGCTGTTGCTGCCGCGGCGTGAGCCGGCCCGCGTAGCGGTCGCTCATCGCCCGCGCGAGCTGCCCGCGCAGCAGGACCGGGCCGCTCGGCGGCGCGGCCAGCAGCCGCTCGGCGTGGCCGGCGGGATCGGGTGGCAGCTCGCCGGGCTCGGGGTCGCGGACGGCCACCGTCGGCTCGGCCTGGTCACGCGCGGGGAGCACGACGCTGCCGTCCGCGGCGTGGCGGGTCGGCGCGTAACCCGCTTCGCGCAACGCCTCCAGCGTGCGAGATGCGTCCACAGTGGACGTCAGCACGGTCGGGGCCACCGCACGCAGGCCGAGCTTGGCCAGCTTGCGGTGCGCGGCGAGCTCGGCCAGCACCGCGGGTTCGCCGACGACGACGCTCGCGACGTCGATCACCTGCGCCTCGCCGTGCCGCCGGGCGACGTCGTTGACCAGGTACTCCAGCGGTTGCGGCAGGTCACCCGCGGCGACCGCACGCAGGTCGTCGAGCAACCCGGCGGTGGTGGCGCCCTGGTCGAACGCCCGCCGCACGGACGACGGCGAGAACCGCCAGCTGGTCGCGGTGCCCTGTGCTTCGCGGTCGGCGACGCGGTCGAGCAGCGCGGCGAGCCGCGCGTCGGGCGAGCCCGGGACGATCGCGGTCAGGTCGGTGCCGAACAACGCCGTCGTGCGCGCCCGGGAGACCAGCTCGTCGGTGACTTCGACGAGCCTTTCCGGGGCGAGCAGGGCGCGTCCGGCCGCGGTCGCCGCGCCGTGCGCGAGGACGCCGAGCAGTTCCGCCTCGGCGAGCGCGTCCCGGACGTGCCCGGCCAGGTCGTCGGTCGGCAGCATCGGCGCGTGCCACTCGGCGAGCCGGGTCAGCGCGGCCACGTCGAGCGCGTCGCCGGGCGCGAGCCGCGCCGGCAGCCGCACGACCAGGCGGCGCACCAGCGCGTCGACGTCGACCTCGAACTCCGGTGGTGCCGGGTCCCACCAGGTGGTCAGCAGCAGGCGGTAGAGCAGGGCGGGCGACGGCCGGGCGAGGTCCGGGTCGGGCGCGAGAGTGGGCGCGGGTGCCTTTTGGCCGCGGCGGGGCGGCTGCGGCTCGTCCGCCAGCAACAGCCCCGCCTGCGCGGCGAGGTCGATGGCCAGCTCGATCTCCGCCGGGGTGGCCCCGGTGTCCTTGGCGAGCTTCTTGACCAGCCGCGCCCCGATCGTGCCGTCCTTGAGCAGCGGCAACGGTTCCGCGGCCGCCAGGTCGAGCACCGCCGACACGCGGTCGAGCAACCGCAGCGCGGCCGCCGCCGACGTCGCTTCGGCCGCTTCGGCACCGGTGTGGGTGACGGCGTACTCGGGTTCCACCGGGGTGAACGGCAGCTGGTGGTCCGGGCCGCGCAGCGCCAGCGACACCTCGATCGGCATGGTGACGGTGCCGAAGTAGGTCCCGAACAGGAAGCCGTGGTCGAACGCCCAGCCCGCCGGCGCCACGCCCTCGACCTCGGGAACGCCGCCGGCCATGTCCAGCAGCAGTTTTCGCGTCTGTTCCGGCGCGGCGGCGAACAGCTCGCGGACGCGCTCGCCGTCCCGGAAGAAGCGGACGAGCTCGGGTTTCCGTGCGGTAGCGGGCAGGCCGAGTGCCTGCGCGAGCTTCGCCAGCCGGGTCGTGCCGAGTTCCTCGAGCACGCCGGCGACGGGCCGGCCGAGGCCTTCGGCGCCGAAGCCGGTGCGGTGCAGCACTTCCGGCAGCGTGATGCCGTCCTCGTCCCGCCACAGCAGCGCGCGGTCGGCGAGCTCGTCCACATAGGACTCGACGTCGGCGGCGCCGAGCAGCCGGGCGACGTCCGCGGCGGGCGCCGGCCGCCGCCCGATCGCGTAGCAGAGCTGGACCGCCCGCAGGACCTGCACCAGCGGCAACGGCAACGCGAGCAGCGCGGCATCGACCGACTCGGCCGAGGCGAGCCGCGCGGCGACGACGTCCAGCCGCCGCGGCCACGGCTCGTCCAGCACGTCCGGCCGGTGGGCCAGCACCTTCGCCAGCGCGTCCGTGTCCAGGCCCGCGAGCCTGCCGAGCAGTTCGTCGGCGGTCGTCATCGGCCCAGGCTAGATCACCGCTCGCAGGCGACGCCGTCACCGTCGCGGTCGAGCCCGGACCGGTAACCCGGTTCGCCGCGGTACAGCGGTGCCGCGCCGGCGGCCTTCGCCTCGGAGCAGTTCGCGTAGTAGGCACTGCGGGCCGGGGCTTCCTCGGTGGGCTCCACGGGCGGCGGCGGGGGAGCCGCCTTGGTGGCCGGGGTCGGCTTCGGGGCGGGCTTCGGCGCCGAGGTGGGCGTCGGCACCGGCACCGGCGTGGGTGCCGGCGCGGGCGCGTCGACGGTCCCGTTGCACGGCGGTCCCCACAGGCCGCCGGCGGCGGCCTTCGCCGCGGTTTCGGCGGCGGCGAGCGCGGGCGACGCGGCGCCGGCCGCGTACTTCAGATAGCCCTTTTGAATCGCCAGCGTCGCGTAGTCCTGCCCGTCGGGCAGGGTCAACGCAATACCCTGCGCGGTTTCCGCGCCGAGTGTGACGGCTTTGCCGGAAAGCGTCGAAGTGGCCCAGCCGAGTGATTCCGCCGCGTAGCAACCGGTGTCGGCGACCGGGGCGAGCACGCCGAGGACGTGCACCGTTTTGCTGGTCCCGTCACTGCCGACGACCACGACGGTCGCCCCGTCCGTCACGGTGCCGACGGTGTAGGTGACGACCACCGGCGTCGGCGTCGGGGACGCAGTCGTGCTGGTGGGCGGGGGTGTCGAGGACACCGGAGCGGCGGCGGTCGTGAGCTTCGGCTCGGGTGCCTCGCCGAAGACCGCGCCGAGCACGAACAGGACCGCGAACGCGGCCAGGACGATCTTCAGCCAGTTCGGAAAGCGCTTCTTCGGCTGCATGCGGGATTTCCTCGTTCCTCGAGCGATGTGCCGACGGTGTACTCGGGAAATCTCCCGCCGTCGTTACGCGCCGGCTCGTGATCGACCACCAGTCGTTATCCGGCGGAATGTTGCCGTTACGATCACGTCACGAACCACGCGTGCACGCCGAAAAGGTGTCACAACGGCGGAACGGGAAACGACCTGCGGACGTGATCGAATCCCTCCCGCTGCTGGCCGACGGCGGCCACCCGGCCCGCGGCCTCGACTTCACCGCACTGGAAATCCGGACCACCGGCCTGCGGCCGGGGCGGATCGTGGAGCTGGCCGCGGTGCGCGTCCACGCCGACGGCTCCCTCGCCGGCGAGCTGTCGACGCTGGTGAACCCCGGTCCCGGGGTGCTGCCCGGTCCGGCGCTGGTGCACGGCATCACCCGCGGCGAACTCGACGGCGCGCCGTCGTTCGGCGAGGTGCTGGGGCCCCTGCTCGACCTGTGTGCCGGCAGCGTGGTCGTGGCCCACGACCTCGCGTTCGCCGACGCGTTCCTCGACACGAGATCGGCGCCCTCGGGATCCGGATGCCCGTCCTGCCGGGCGTTTCGGCGACGGCGGCCGCCCGGTCGGTGCTGCCGCTGCCGAACTACCGGACGGCCACCGTGGCGCACGCGCTCGGGGTGCCGACCGGGCCTTCGGCCCGGTCGGGGGCGAGGACGACCGCCCGGCTGGCGACCGTCCTGTTCGGGCGGTACGGCCTGGGGTTCGCGACCCCGCCGGTCTTCCCCGGCCTGCCGCGGCCGGCCGGCGGCCGGCTGCTGCCCCGAGCCGAAGAACGGCTCGCCGAGCCGGGGTGGATGGCCGAGGCCGTCGAGCGGATCCCCGACGGCGGGGCCGGGAACGCCTACCTGGACCTGCTCGCCGGTGCCCTCGCCGACCAGCGCCTGACGGCCGACGAGGTGACGGCCTTGGCCGCGTCGGCGAGCGAGGCCGGGTTGTCCGCCGCGCACGTGCGGGCGGTGCACGAACGGCTGGTGACCGCGCTGCGGGAGATCGCGGAACGGGACGGCGTGGTGACCGCGGCGGAAGCCCGCGAGCTGCGGCAGGTGGCGACCGCGCTCGGCGTCGCCGGCGCCGGTGACCTGCGGCCGACCGCGGGCGGGAAGCCGACTCGCGTGCTGGTGCTCGGCACCGGCGTCGCGGCGGACCGGCTGCGGGCGCGGGTTCTCGCGGAAGGCGTCCAGCTGGCCAAGAAGCTGACCGCGAGCGTCACGCACGTCGTCGCCGACGAGACCGTGTCCGCGAACGAGCCCCGGTTGACGCGAGCCGCCGAGCTGGGCGCCGTGCTGCTCGACGCCGGTGCCGCCCCGGTCGCCCTCGGTTTCGAGCCGCCGCCGTCCGCGCCCGCGGTGCCCGCCGCGAAGCCGAAGCTCGTCGGCGGGCGGATCCTGATGGGGATCGGGCTGCTGCTGATGTTCATCGTCGTCGTCGCGATGTTCGGGGGGACGCCGGTGGGTGCCGGGATCTTCTTCGCCGTGTTCGGAGTCGGGGCGCTGCTCGGCGGCTGGTGGCTTGCCGAGCCCGCGGCGCGCTAGCCGTGCTTGCCCACCTGCGCGCCGGCTGAGCGGGTCCGGTTCACTGGTCACATGGCAATTCCGGAGCTCGCGCTGCGGCAGATCGAACGGTGGTGCGCGCAGCGCGTCCCCGAGCACCTCCAGGACCGGATCCGCGTCGAGTGCCGGACGCGGGGCCGCGCGGTGACCATCGTCGAACGCCGCGCGCCGTGGTCGCCGCAGGCCGGGCCCGAGTGGACCGAGCAGAAGATCGCGCAGCTGCGGTTCGACGAGTTCGGCATCTGGTCGGTCTGGTGGGCCGACCGCAACGGGCGGTGGCTGAGCTACCCGGACGCGCCGGTGGCCAGCACGCCGCCCGCGCTGCTCGCCGAGATCGACCGCAACCCCGGCGGCGTCTTCTGGGGCTAGGCCGGCGGCGGGAAGCGGACCTCGTTGCGGTCGATCTTCGCGTGCGCGGCCGCGGCCAGGTCGACGCCCAGGCGGTCGGCCAGCTGCAGCAGGTACAGCGTGACGTCCGCGATCTCGTCCAGCACCTCCGCCTCCAGCGCGGGGTCCTCGCGCCACGCGTCGGACTCCTCCGGGGTGAGCCACTGGAACAGCGAGGTCAGCTCGCCGACCTCGCCGGAAAGCGCCATCACGAGGTTCTTCGGGGTGTGGTACGGCTCCCAGGCGCGGGCCGCGGCGAAGCCACGCAGGCGCTGGGTCACGTCGTCGAAAGTCACGGGCGCGATTTTGCCCTCGTCGTCACAGTCAGCTAACGGCCGTATGGCGGACTGCCGTTGACCGGTGAATCTCTCACTCAATAGGTTGAATACCGTCGGGATGCTTGCGGGGACCAAGGCAGGGAAGGGAACGTCTTGAAGTACCTGCGATCCGTCCGCGGCCGCATGCTGGGCATCGCGTTCATCCCCGGCGGCGCGCTCGTCGCCGTGGCTGTCGTGATCGCGATTCTCCTGATCCACCAAGCGGTTCGGACGCGGGACATGGCCGTGAACACGGCGGCCGCGGCGGACCGGACGGCCCGCGCGGTGGTCGCGCTGCAGGCCGAGCGGAGCGCGGCGATGGCCGCGCCCGAACAGCGGAGCGCCGCGTACGCGACGTACACCCAGCGGATCGAGTCCGCCATCGCCGGTCTGCGCGAATACGCGCGCCACGCGCCGGACGCCGAGTCCGTCTACCAGCAGACGACCGCCGTCGAGCTGCTTTCCGTCGCCGAAGGCATGGATCGCTCCGATTCCCTCGCTCTGGCCGGGCTGGACAACGTCACGCGGGGCTCGTTCACCTCCGCCGTCGCCTCCTACCGGGCCGAGCTGGCCCGGGTCGTCCCGCAGCTCACCGAGAGTGGCCGGATGGCGTACGAGTCGCTCACCCGTAGCGCCGAATGGAGCAGGCTGGCCGCGGTCGAGAACGCTTTCACCGCCGCCGAACCGCTTCCGGTCCCGGAGCCCACGTGGCGCAGCGCCGCCTACGCCGTGTCCGGACAGCTCGGCCTGCTGTACACGCAGCAGAGCCAGTACGCCGTGCAGCTGACGCTCGACGACGGCCGCCGCACGCTCGCCGGCGCGCTCGCGGCGGGGACGGCGCTCCTGCTGTTCGCCCTGCTCCTGATGGTGGTGGTCCGGCGGCTGGTGGCGCGGGTCCCGGTGCCGGTCGTCCCGATCATGGTGCCGACCGTGGGCGCGGCCATCCCGCGACCCCGGCACGCACGGTCACGAAGGCCGGGGCTTCCGGATCCCTGGCCGCTGAAAGCCGTGTTCGACGACTTGCGACGCCGATGAGCCGGTCACGAAGGGTCACTGATTACTCCGAAAAGAGCACGCGGTTGGCCCACACGCGTGCTGGCGCGCGTCGGGCAGACTGGTGCGCGTGAGTCCCCACTCGGATCTCCGCCCCTACCTGCGCACTTTGGACGCGGAGACGCTGGCGGACCTGCTCCACGCCCAAGCCGAGCGCGATCCCGAGCTGCGGCATTCGCTCGAACTGCGCGCGGCCACCCAGTCCGGTGACGTCAGCGAGGCGCACCGGCTCCTGGACACCGCGGTGACCGACGGGAACGTCGAGTACACCGCGAAGGTCGGCGCGGTCCTCGACACGCTGCAGCGGATGCTCGACGCCGGCAGCCGCGCCGACCTGGCCCCGCTGGCCCGGCGCACGGTCGACGACATCAGCGAGGTGCTGGAGCAGTCCGGCGACCACGCCGGCGACCTCGCCGACCGGCTGGACCGGGCCGTGGAGCTGTACGCCCGCGCGTGCGCCGCCCGGCCGCCGGACCCGGAGAAGCTGGCCGACTGGATCCTCGAGGTCGAGTTCGACGGCCCCGGCCGCCCGGTGATCGACCTCGCCGAGTTCGCGACGGCGCTGGGCGAGCCGGGGCTGAAGCGAATCAAGTCCACTGTGGACGACGTACTCGCGGCGAACGGGCCGGGCCACCGCCGCGACGTGGCCGAACGGCTGCGCGAGCAGCTGGCCGAGGTGCTCGGCGACGTCGACGAGCTGGTGGCGATCCTGTCGGCCAAGCCGCCGCGGGTGGACGTCAGCCTCAAGATCGTCCGGGTGCTGCGGGCGGCCGGGCGGCACAGCGAGGCCATCGCGCACGCCGCCCGGGCGTTGACCCACGACAAGCAACCGCCTCCGCCGGAGCCGGAAAGCGGTACCTCGCGGCGTCGCAAGGACTTCGACGCCAACCCGGGGCAAGAGACGTTCGCGGCTCTCCGCGAGGCCGCGACGGCCGACGGGAAGTGGACGGTCCAGCGCCGGGAAGCGCTCGCTCGCCTGCGCGAACGTGCCGGCGAAGGTGCCGAACAGGCCGACGAGCTGGTCCGCGTGCTGCTCGGCGACGGCCGTCCGGACGAAGCCTGGCGCGCCTGCGTGCGGTTCGGCGCATCGCCGGAGCTCAAGCTCGAGCTGGCCGAGCAGCGCGCGGCCGAGCACCCGGCCGAGACGATCCCGGTCTTCCGCGAACACGTCGACGAGCTCATCGAGCGCAAGGACCCGCAGGCGTACCAGGAGGCCGCGCGCCGGCTGAAGCTGTTGCGCACCTTGCACAAGCGCGCCGGGACGCCGGACGAATTCACCGCCCACCTGGCCGCGCTGGTGGAAAACCACCGGCGGAAAACCCGCCTCATCACGGAAATCCGGGCCGCCAGGATCGCGCTCCCGAAACCCGTAACCTCCTCCCGCACCCCTCGTTGACCCGGGAGAACCGGTGATACACGTGCACCGGGACATCGTGAGCGCGCCAGGCGTCGCGGTGGCCCAGTTCCGTCGCCCCGGCTCGGCGCCTCCCCGCCGGGCCCGCGGCGGGACCCGCGCCAGGGCCACCGCGACCCGTTCGCGGTGAGGTGAAAACATGAGGCCATGAGCCCGGTCAGTCGCGCCCGCAAGAGGCAGCCGCAGCCCGTCACGCACAGCGTGACCGGCCTGTTCAAGGACGTCCTGAACGACTTCTCGGCGCTGGGCGCCGACCCCGCGCCGGTCGACGTCGAACTGCTCGCCTCCGAAGTGCTCGGCCAGTTCCGCGACCTGCCCGTCGAGGACGGCGAAGAGCCGCTCGGCCTGGAGCTCATCGCCTTCGCGCAGCGCAAGATCACGCCCGGCGCCGCCGCGCTGCTGGCCGCGTTGAAGGTCGTCGCGGAGACCGACGTCGAGCGCAAGGCCGCCGACGCCGGGCTGCAGGTCGTCCTCGGCCGCGGCATCCCCGAGCCCGCCTTCGCCACCGGGCTGGGGCAGGTCACCGCCGGCGAGTGCTGGCGCACCGGCGACGTCTACGGCGACGAGTCGTCCCTGCTCTGCGTCTTCGCCCACGGCGACCAGGCGTACGGCCTGCTCGCGCTGCTCGACTACACCGAGGGTGGCCGGGTACGGGACCTCGTCGTGATCGACGGGCCGGCCGATGTCGTCGCCGAGATGCGCGAGCAGTCCGACGCCGACCCGGAGCTGGTGCTCTTCGAGGCCGTCGACCCCGCCGAGGCCCACCGCCTGATCGCCGACGGCCTCGCCGCCACCGACCACCTCGACGAAGCCGACGTCAGCGAGGACTACGCGCGCTTCCACGCGGTCGCGCTCACCTGGTGCCGCGCGCTGCCGGAGCCCGCGCTGGTGCCCGAGGTGGCCGAGTGGTCCGAAGCCGAGCGCGCCGCCGTCGTCGAGCAGTTCGTCGCGGCGAGCGGTGAGGACGCCGATGCCGCCCGCGCGATCGGCAGCCTGCTGCTGGAGCACGGCCTGCGCACCGACCCCGGCAACCCGCTGCGCGTCGGGCCCGAGAAGATCGCCCGCTTCCTCGAGGGCCTGCTCGGCGAGGAGTACGAGCTCGACGCCGACCACGAGGACGCCGTCGAGCCGGTCGTGCTGGCCTGGGTGCAGTGGACGGGCGAGCGGGCGCACCTGACCGAGACCGCCATCGCCGCCCTCGACGAGGCCGTCCAGGACTACCTCAGCGAGTACGCCGACGACGACTCGCCGCTGGAGCGCTACTTCGCCGACACCGACGACCTGTCCCCGACCGAGCTCGCCGACGCGCTGGAGCGCCGGATGTTCGCGGTGCCCTCGACGACCACCGAGATCGACGAGGAAGAGGTCGACCTCGACCCGAAGGATCCGGAGCAGCGCCGCGCGCTCGTCATCGCCGAGGCCGACGAGGACGAGGAAGAGCAGCGGCTGATCCTGCGCGCGACGATCGTCGACCAGCTGTGGGACAACGAGCCCGCCGAGGTCTGGCCGGCCGTCGAGCGCCTCCAGGAGGGCGAACTCGACCGCGACGAGATTTTCGAACAGCTCATCGACGCTCTGGAAAACAGCCTGCTCGACGCGGAAAACCTCGAATACGACGCCGACGCCTACCTCGAGGCGCTGGCCGAGCTCTGACGGCTCAGGGGAGGGGGCCTGCCGGTTCGGCGGGCTTTGCCTTGCGGCGGCGCTCCTGGAGCCGGTCGTCGAAGTCGACGGCGAACGTTCCGGCGGCCATCGCGATCAGCAAGACCAGACCGAGCACCGCACCGACCCACGTGAGGACCATCGTGAACATCGTGGGCCTCCTCCCCAGCTCAGAGCCGTTTTCCTGACTTCTTCAGGGTCGCTTTCACAAGCCGCCGGGGGTATCGGCCAACCGGTTACGGCTGAACGGCCCGCCTCGGCCGAACGGCCGGTTTCCGGCGCGGAGAGTCGCGATCGCGCGACGAATCGTGGCCGCGCACTCGCTCAGCGTGCGAATGCGCGGCATGTGGGTGACGAGGTGCGTGAGCGGGTCAGAGCTTGCGCAGGCGGACCCGGTTGATGGCGTGGTCGCAGTCCTTGCGCAGCACCAGCGTCGCCCGCGGCCGGGTCGGCTTGATGTTCTCCATCAGGTTCGGCTCGTTGATCGAGTGCCACAGGTGCCGCGCCTCGGCGCGGGCCTCGTCGTCGGGCAGGCCGGCGAAGTGGTGGAAGTGCGACGCCGGGTCGGCGAACGCCGTGTGCCGCAGCTCCAGGAACCGCTCGATGTACCAGCGCTGGATGTCGTCGGTGTGCGCGTCGACGTAGATCGAGAAGTCGAACAGGTCGGACACCATCAGCCGCGGCCCCGGCTGGAGCACGTTCAGGCCCTCGACGATCAGGATGTCCGGCTGCTGCACCACCTGCTCCTGGCCGGGCAGGATGTCGTAGGCCAGGTGCGAGTACACCGGCGCGGCCACCCGCTCGGCGCCCGACTTGACCTCCGTGACGAACCGCAGCAGCGCGCGGCGGTCGTAGCTCTCCGGGAAGCCCTTGCGGTGCATGATCCCGCGCCGCATCAGCTCGGCGCGCGGGTACAGGAAGCCGTCGGTGGTGACCAGGTCGACGCGGGGGTGGTCGGGCCAGCGGGCGAGCAGCGTGCGCAGGAGGCGGGCGGTGGTCGACTTGCCGACCGCCACGCTCCCGGCGATGCCGATCACGAACGGGACCTTCGTGCCGCGGGAGTCGTCACCGAGGAACGTCGTGGTCGCTTCGTAGAGCCGCTGGCGCGCGGCGACCTGGAGGTTGATCAGGCGGGACAGCGGGAGGTAGACGTCGGCCACCTCGGCCAGGTCGACCTGCTCGCCCAAGCCGCGCAGTCGCAGCAGCTCGGCCGCCGTCAGCGGCAGCGGCGTCGAACTCCGCAGTTCTTTCCATTGTTCCCGGTGCAGCTCGACATACGGGCTGAGTTCGCGGACCCGGGTCATCGCACACTCCTCCGGCCGTCGCCTGCACTGGCGGACGTTCACCTGCCTGGTCAACGGTAGGGCTTGCGGCCGGTTAAAGCGCTGTGATGTAGTCCACCCCCTAACCGGGGTTGATCACCCAGCGTCACGATTTCCGAAGACCTCGGACCAGGCCGCGGCGACCTGCCGGGCACAGGTCGCGGGGGCGACGCCGCCGACGCCGGTACCGAGCCCCGGCATCGCGATCGTCTCGACGAACTCCCGCACCGGGCCGTGGTCGAGCCGGCCGTCGCGCCAGGTCAGGAACACCGCACGGGCGGCGAGGTACGGGTGGACGGTGTCGGCGGGCAGCCGTTCGCCGGGCTCCCGCATGGTCGGCGCGCTGATCAGCCACTCCGGCTCGGCCTCGCCGGTCGGCACCACCACGGCGTCGCCGATCGGCAGCTCGCCGCCGTGGAAGGCCAGGACAGCGCTGCGCACGCTCTGCTCCACGCCCGGGAACGCCTGCGCGTAGACGGCGTCGATGCCGCCGCGCATCCAGCCGTAGGAGTTGGCCGGGCTGACCACAGCCTGTGCGACGACGTCGAGCACCGACCCGCGGTGCACCCGGACCCGGCCGGCCAGCTTCTGCGCGGCGGCGGTCCAGGCATCGGCGAGTGGTTCATCGACGGCGCACAGCACCAGCTCCGGTGCGCGAGGGGCGACCGGCGGCTTGGCGCCCTCACGTCCGGCGTGCGTGCCCGATTCGGCGGTCACGCCCTCAGCATCGCAAAAAATGCCACCCGGCGTAACCGGTTCCCGTACCGGCTGTCCGAGTGAATGTCGCCACGGCCAGGCCCCGTAGCCTGGGAGCTGTGTCACGGATCGCATACTTCGGCCCGCAGGGGACCTTCACCGAACAGGCCGCGCGGGTGCTCGCCGCCGGCGAAGAACTGATCCCGGTCGAGACCGTCCGGCTCGCGATGACGGCCGTCCGCAAGGGCGAGGCGGACGCGGCGTGCGTCCCCATCGAGAACTCCGTCGAAGGCGTGGTGCCCGCCACGCTCGACGCGCTCAGCGAGTCGACCCCGCTGGTCGCGGTGGCCGAGACCATCCTGCCCATCCACTTCAGCGTGCTGACCCGGCCCGGGACCGCGGAGATCCGGACCGTCGCCAGCCACCCGCACGCGCTGGCGCAGGTCCGCGAGTGGCTCGAGACGAACCTGCCGGACGCGCGCGCGGTGGCGTCGTCGTCGACGTCCGCCGCCGCGGTCGGTGTGCTCGAAGGCGACTTCGACGCGGCGGTCTGCGCGCCGGTCGCCGTCGAGCACTACCCCCTCGAAGTGCTGGCCACCGAGGTCGCCGACGTCACCGACGCGGCAACGCGGTTCCTGCTGGTCAGCCCGCCCGGCGACCTGCCGGAGCCCACCGGCGCCGACCGGACGTCGGTGGTCGCCGCGGCCGCGAACCGCACCGGCACCCTCGCCGAGCTGCTCACCGAGCTGGCCAGCCGCGGCATCAACCTGACCCGGCTCGACGCCCGGCCGACGCGCAGCAACTTCGGCGAGTACCGCTTCTTCATCGACTTCGAGGGCCACGTGGCCGAGCCGCGGGTGCTCGACGCGCTGACGGCGCTGCGCCGGCACTGCCGCAACCTCCGGTTCCTCGGCTCGCACCCGCGTGCCGACGGGACCCGCACCACGATCGAGCCCGGGTTCGGCAACGACGACTTCGTCGAAGCGGCGGTGTGGGCCGACGCCGTCCGCAAGGGGGACCTGGCGTGAGGCTGCTGCTCATCCGCCACGGGCAGACCGACGGGAACGTCCGTGGCGCGTTGGACACCGCCCTGCCCGGCCCGCCGCTGACCGACCTCGGCCGTCGGCAGGCCGACGCGCTCGCGGCGCGGCTGGCGGAGGAGCCGCTGGTCGCGGTGTACGCCTCGCAGGCGACCCGCGCCCAGCAGACGGCCGCGCCGCTGGCCGCGCGGTTCGCGCTGGACGTGCAGGTGGTCGACGGGGTGCACGAAGTCGTCGCGGGTGACCTCGAAGGGGCGACGGACCACGCGTCGATCCGGACGTACATGGAGACGGTCCGGCGCTGGACGCTCGGCGAACTGGCGCCGTCGCTGCCCGGCGGCGAGAGCGGCACGAGCGTGCGCACCCGGATGCTGGACGCGGTCGGCCGGCTGCGCGCCAAGCACGAGCAGGCCGACCCGGACGGCGTGATCGCACTGGTCAGCCACGGCGGCGCGATCCGGCTCGCCGCGGAGTGGCTGGCGCCGAACGTGCACGCGGACGTCGCCAACGCGGCGCTGATCCCGAACACCGGGCTCGTGGAGCTGACGGCCCGGCCGGACGGCGAGTGGCGCTGCCTCACTTGGGTGGACACGCCGCTCTGAAGGTATCGAACGTGTGATCCCGTCACGTTTAGAACACGTTTGGTGGGGAATTTACGAAAGCAGCCAACCCGCCCGCGACCCGGTGCGTCTACCTCGTAGCACCACACCAGGGAGGCGATTGACATGAAGCTTTCACGGTTGTTCCCGGTCGTCGCGGCTTCGGCGGGCGTCCTCGCGCTGTCCGCCTGCGGCGGTGGCGGCACCACGAACGCGGCGAGCAGCTCGACGCCGTCGACCCCGACGTCGCCGACCGCGACCACCACGGTCACCACCGCCACGCCGACCACCGGCTCCACCCCGGCCGAGCCGCCGTCCGCCCAGCCGGCGGACAACGGGCTGTGCAAGTCCGGGGACGTCAAGCTCGCGCTCGGCCAGGGCGACTCGGGCGCCGGCTCGACGTACCGGCCGCTGCTCATCACGAACGCCAGCGGGAAACCCTGCACCATCCAGGGCTTCCCCGGCGTGTCCTACGTGGCCGGTGCGGACGGGCACCAGGTCGGCAAGGACGCCTTCCGCGAAGGCACCAAGGGCAACGCCGTCAAGCTGAACCCCGGCCAGACCGCGGCCGCCGACATCCAGTTCGTCAACGTGCGCAACTTCGACCCGGGCACCTGCGAACCGACGCCGGTCAAGGGCCTGCGCATCTACATGCCGCAGGAGACCGCGTCGAACTTCGTGCCGAGTGACGGCACCGGGTGCGCGAGCACGAAGATCCCCGGCAACCAGCTCGCGGTGAAGACGGTCCACCCCGCCTGACCACCCTCGACGGACGGGCTTCGCCCGGCGGTTCAGATCCGGCCGCAGATCTCCTTGGCTTCGGTGAGGTGCCGCTGTCCGGAGATGTCGTTGAAGTGCAGGCTGAGCACCATCCGGCTGACGCCGTCGATGTGGTCGGCCAGCGGCTGGTAGTTCGCGTTCACCTGGGCGGCGGCCGCGGACAGCTCGCGCGCGGCCATCATCCGGTGCAGCCGCTCCGAGCTGAGGCTCGGTGTCAGCGACGGCTGCGCGTCGCGGCTCGTGTCGGGCAGCTCGCCCACGCGGTCGAGCGCCTGGCACGCCGCGACGGCGTCTTCGAGCGCGCCCGCGTGCACTCCGGACAGTCCCCAGAGGAGCCCCAGCACGCTGCCGCCCAGCACGAACCCGGCCACCGCGCACAGCACGAGCAACCGGCGTGACGGCGGGGGCGGCTTGGGCTCGGCCTCCTCCGAAGGCTCGTCGAAGTCGGGATCGGCGTCGGTGCCGGTTCCCGGGTCCACGGTGCGCATGACCTGCCTCCTCACCACCTGGGTGAGGAGCTATTTCAGCTCACAATCCCGGGTCGTGGTGTGTCAGCGCCGCGGCTGAGTCCGATTTGTCACCGAGGGAGTGGCGCCGCAGCGCGCCGAACGCGAATGCGGCGATCACCAGCATCGCCGCGCCCGACACGGCGAACGTCCGCGCGGCCGAACCGAGCCGTTCGGTCAGCACGCCACCCAGCAGCGCGCCGAGCGGGATCGCGCCCCAGACGACCGTGCGCCACACCCCGAGCACCCGGCCGAGCAGCTCGCCGGGTACCAGCGTGTGCCGGGCCGTGGCGAGCACGACGTTGACCGCCACCACCGCGGCCGCGAAGAGGCCGAACAGCACCGCGGCCGCCACCGGCGAGCGCACCAGGCCCATCCCGCCGAACCCGAGCCCGCAGCAGACGATCCCGCCGGCGACGACCGGGAGCCGGCCGGTCGCCCGCACCAGCCGCGGGGCGGCACCGGCGCCGAGCAGGCCGCCGATCCCGCCGGCGAAGGCGAAGAACCCGAAGGTCGCGTCGGACAGGTGGAGGTCCTCCAGCGCGTACAGCACCAGCTGCGCCTGCGCGAGTTCGCTGACCAGGCTGAGCAGCCCCGCGACGACGACCAGCCGCAGCAGCAGCGGGCGCCCGCGCAGCCAGCGCAGGCCGTCGGCGAGCTCGGTGCGGAGTCCCGCCGGCCCGGCCGGCGCCTCGGCCTTGCCGCGGTAGGTGCCCGCCAGCCCGAGCAGCACGGCCGCCGCGATCGCGAAGCCCGCGGAGTTGAGGACGAACGGCAGGGCGGCGAAGAGCGCGAACGTCAGGCTGCCGACCGGGCCGCCGAGGAACGTCTGGCCGACGATCTCGCAGGCCTGCAGCTTGCTGTTCGCCGCGTCGAGGGAACCGTCGCCGACGACCGCCGGGATCAGCGCGTTCGCCGCGCTGTCCGCGATGGTCTCGGCGGTCCCGATGACCAGCGCGGTCAGGTAGACCAGCCAGATCGTCATGCCGCCGGCGGCGACGAGCACGGCCAGCGCGCCGACGGCGGCCGCCCGCACGGTGTTCGCGACGATCATCGCGCGGCGCCGGTCGATCCGGTCGACCAGCGCCCCGGCGACCGCCGCGAACAGCAGCCAAGGCAGGAACTGGGTGGCGGACAGCCCGGCGATGAGGACCGGGTCGCGGGTCAGTGTCGTGGCCAGCAGGGGCAGGGCCACCTTGCCGATGCCGTCCCCCAGGTGGGACGCCGCGCTCGACGTCAGCAGCCAGGTGAGTCTTCGGCCACCGCCGTCGTTCCGGGCTTCGTTCACTGTGCCTCCCCGCACGAATCGATGCCCAACGACTTCGGGTACGAGGATAACCGCGGTGATGGCGGCGCGTGGTCACGTTGTCACTACTAGTGAAACTCGCGACAGTTTCCGGTGGCAAGCGCGGAATTCGGTGGACTGTCCTGGTGGGACGGGGGAATCCGCCGGGTCAGCCCCAGCCGAGCTCGTGCAGCCGGGCGTCGTCGATGCCGAAGTGGTGGCCGAGCTCGTGCACGACGGTGATCAGGACCTCTTCGACGACCTCGTCCTCGTCCTCGCACATGGCGAGGATCGGCTGCCGGTAGATCGAGATCCGGTCCGGCAGCACCCCGCCGTAGGACGACGTCCGCTCGGTCAGCGCGATGCCGTGGTAGAGCCCGAGGATGTCCGGCGCCTCGTCGTTGAACTCCTCGACGAGCACGACGACGTTGTCCATCGCCTTCGCGAACTCGCGCGGCACCTCGTCCAGGGCTTCGGAGACCAGCTCCTCGAAGCGTTCCCGGCTCATCTCGACCGGCATCAGCCGCCCTGCTTCGCCGTCGAAGGTGCGGGGTTCGGCGTGGCCGGGCCACCGCCGCCGTCCGACGGCGGGCCGCCGTCCTGGGGCTGGCCGCCGTCCGGGCCCGCCGGCGCGGCCTTGATGCTGCCGGTCACCGCCTGCAGGCCGCTCTTGTCGGGCAGCACCGAGGCGACCTTGCAGTTGACCTTGCTCGAGCCGGCGTCCCAGCTCTCCTGCTCCCGCAAGTCCCAGGTCAGGATCAGCTTCTTCGCGTCGAGGTCGGCGCCGCCGGTGTAGCTGCCCGCCGCCTTGTTGCACTCGGTGTCGAGCCAGGCCTTCTGGTTGTCCTGGGAGGGGTAGGAATCCTTGAAGTTCGACTTGAGGTCCAGGGTCGCGACGATCTCGTACGAGTGCGGCTTCGTGCAGTCGGTCGGATCGCCGACGCCCTTGCCGAGCAGTGCCAGGCAGGTGCCCGGCTCGAAGACCGGCGACTGGTCCTGGTCCTTGGCCGGCCCGGTCGTCGGCAGCAGCTTGCCGCCGGGGGCCGCCCACTGCAGGCCGCACCGCAGCTGGCGGTCGCCGTCTTCCCACTGCGACGGCGTCGGGCGGAGCAGGTTCGTGGTCAGCTTGCCGTACGGGTCGAGCTTGTGCCCGAGGTAGGGCTTCACGTCCGCGGTGCACTTCTGCTGCGCGATCTGCTGCCACTGGTCCAGCGAGGGGACGGGCGCGCCCTCCGGGAACTGGGCGCCGATGTCCACCAGCGTGGTCACCTCGAACAGGTGCGGCTGGGTGCAGGCCACCTTGCGCGCGTCGCTCGCGTCCGGGTTGTCCCAGGTCAGGCAGCTGCCCGGGGGTGAGTGGAAGGCTTCCTGGGCCGCCGCGGACAGCCGGCCGGCGCCGCCGCCCGCCCCGCCGGCGAAGCCGCCGCCACCGGTGAACAGGACGCTGAGCGCGAGCGCGATGAGCGCGCCCGCGAAGATCCCGCCCATCACGACGCGGGTGCGCAGCGTCTGGCTGGCGGTGGGGAACCGATCGGCGCTGGAAGACATCGCACTCCATGATGCCCGCGCCGCGCATGACGCGCGCGGTCCGGGTGGTTAGGGTGGTCACGGTTTCCGCGGTGGCCGGTGATTACGGAGCGCACATGACGCAGGACAACAATACTGGGGACCAGCCGCCCCCCGAGCCGCCGAAGCGCGGCTCGATGAGGTTTCAGGACTCCAACACCCAGCCCCGCCAGCCCTCGCTGGCCGAGCAGCGGGCCCGTCAGCAGGCGCTCGCCCAGGAGGAGCGCAACGAGGAGCTGGCCCGCCAGGCCGACGCCAAGGCGGCGACCCGGCGCAAGATCCTGATCGGCAGCGGCGTCACGGTCGGCCTCGTCGGCCTGGTCGCGACGTTCTACACGGTGGCGAAGACCGAGAACGTCACGGCGGTCTGCACCGACGCCGGCGGGGTCGTCCAGAACGACGACTACTGCGACGACAACTACGTCACCAGCCACGGCGGCTACCACAGCGGCGGCTTCCTGTTCCTGCCGATCCCGGGCGGCGGCTACAACAGCTACCGCTACAACTACGGCGGCACCGGCGTGATCGGCCAGCGGGTCTCCGGCGGCACGTACGACGCGCCGTCGGCCCGCACCAACGTCACGACGAAGACCGGCAAGTCCGTCCAGCGCGGCGGGTTCGGCATCAGCGGCAAGAGCGGCAGCGGCGGCAGCGGCAAGAGCGGGGGATCGTAGGTGTACCGGGACCGGCGTGAGCCGCGGCGCGACTGGCAGCGGATCGTCGAAGAGCAGGGGCTCGTCTACGGCACGCCGGCCCGCGACAGCAGCGGCCGGGTGCGGCCGTACTGGGACGAGTCCGTGCACTACGTCTTCGACATGGACGAGGTCCTCTCGCTCGAGGCCGACGTCGAGCTGCTGCACTCGATGTGCCTGGAGGCCGTCGACAACGTCGTGACGACCGAGGGCTACCAGCGGTTCGGCATCCCCGAGTGGGTCTGGCCGCACATCGCCGAGTCGTGGAAGCGGCAGGACCCGCACGTCTACGGCCGGTTCGACCTGCGCTACGACGGCAAGTCGCCGGCGAAGCTGCTGGAGTACAACGCGGACACGCCGACCACGCTGCTGGAGGCGTCGCTGCTGCAGTGGCACTGGAAGACCGACGTCTTCCCGGACGACGACCAGTGGAACTCGATCCACGAGAAGCTCGTCGAGCGGTGGTCGGTCCTGCGGGACAAGCTGCCCTCGAACGAGCTGCACTTCACCTGGTCGGCGGCCGACCCGTCGGGCGAGGACAACGTCACCACGGCGTACCTGCAGGAGACGGCGGCCGAGGCGGGGCTCGACACGGTGGGCCTGGCGATCGAGGAGATCGGCTGGGACCCGGTGCTCAAGCGGTTCGTCGACCTCGAAGAGGCGCAGATGGCGACCGTGCTGAAGCTGTACCCGTGGGAGTGGGTGGTCGACGAGGAGTTCGGCCGCCACGCCGTCGAGTCGCTGCCGCGGACGCTGTGGATCGAGCCGCTGTGGAAGATGATCCTGTCGAACAAGACGCTGCTGGCGATCCTGTGGGAGAACTACCCGGGCCACCCGAACCTGCTCCCGGCGTTCGCCGACGACCCGGGCATCCTCACCGAGTACGTCCGCAAGCCGAAGCTGGGCCGCGAGGGCGCGAACGTCCAGATCGTCGCCACCGGCTACGAGACCCAGACCGACGGCGTGTACGGCGCGGAAGGCTTCGTCTACCAGGCGTTCGACCCGCTGCCCGAGTTCGACGGCTACCGGCCGGCGCTGGGTGCGTGGATCGTCGGCGACAGCTCGGCGGGCCTGGGCATCCGCGAAACCGGCGGCCTGGTCACCGACGACGGTGCGGCCTTCGTCCCACACCGCATCATCGAATCGTGATAAAACACCCCATCGCTGACCTTCCGGGAGAAAACTCGTGACGACCCTTGCGCTCTCCGACACGTTCGGCTCCGACCTCGTGCGGGGGATCGGCGCGATCCTGCTCTACGGCGTCATCGGCCTGCTGCTGATGTTCGCCGGCTTCTACGCGATCGACTGGACGACCCCGGGCAAGCTGTCGAAGCTGGTCACGCAGGGCCTGCCGAACGCGGTGATCGTGACGGCGTCCGGGATGCTCTCGATGGCGTTCATCGTCGTCGTGGCGATCTTCAACTCGGCCAGCGACCTCACCGAGGGCCTGATCACCTCGCTGGTCTACGGCCTGCTCGGGATCATCGTCCAGGTGATCGCGGTCCGGCTCCTGGAGTGGGCGACCCGCATCGACGTGGCCTCGACGATCGAGAGCGAGAAGTTCGCGCCGGTGAGCATCGTCGTCGCGGCGGCGCACCTCGGCCTGGGTCTCGTGGTGGCGGTCGGCATCTCCTGACGTTCGCCACTACCGTGGGGTCCGTGCGCCTGCTGAGGACACCGGACGACCGGTTCACGGACCTGCCCGACTTTTCGTACGAGCCCCGTTACGCGGAGCTGGCGGACCCCCACGGCGGCCGGATCAGAGTGGGGTACGTCGAGGCGGGCCCGGCGGACGGCCCGGTGGTGCTGCTGCTGCACGGCGAGCCGAGCTGGTCGTTCCTGTACCGCAAGATGCTCCCGGTACTGGCGGCGGCGGGCCTGCGCGCGATCGCGCCGGACCTGGTGGGTTTCGGCCGCTCCGACAAGCCGGCGAACGTGGCCGACCACAGCTACGCCCGCCACGTCGAGTGGATGCGCGGGTTCGCGTTCGACGCACTGGACCTGCGCGAGGTGACACTGGTCGGCCAGGACTGGGGCGGCTTGATCGGGCTGCGGATGGTGGCGTCGTCGCCGAGCCGCTTTTCCCGGGTGGTGGCGTCGAACACGGGCTTGCCCACCGGCGACGTCGACATGCCGGCGGAGTGGCACGCATTCCGGTCGGCGATCGAGAAGGCCCCGGTGCTGGACGTGGCGCGGTTCGTGCAGTCGGGCTGCCGCACACCGCTGTCACCGGAGGTGCGGGCGGCTTACGACGCACCGTTCCCGAACGAGATGTACAAGGCGGGCCCGCGCGCGATGCCTTCGCTGGTGCCGTACCGCCCGGACGACCCGGCATCGGCGGCGAACCGGGAAGCGTGGAAGACGTTGACGGAACTGGAGATCCCGTTCCTGGTGGCGTTTTCGGACGGCGACCCGATCACGGGCGGGATGGCACCGATCCTGCGGCGCTCGATGAGGGGTGCGCAGGGGCTGGAGCACCCGGTGATCGGGGGAGCGGGGCATTTTCTGCAGGAGGACAAGGGCGAGGAGCTGGCCGAGCACGTGGCGCGGTTCGTGCGCGGGTGAACTGAGCAGCCCCCGATTTCCAGGCTAGCGGAGGGGACCGACGGAATCGGCGACCTACGAGTCGGTTGTCCACAGGGTGGGGCGGCAGCAGCGAGTTGTCCACAGAGGACACCTAAACCGCCGGCCGGGTGCGCAAGGCAACCAACGACGTCACCAGACCTCCCCCGCCCCTCATCCCAGCTATCTCTTCAGCCGAGCGGCGGCTGAAACTCCTACCGGAGGGGCGGGGGAGGTCGGACCCGCTCTGCCGCGGCAGGGCAAAGCCGCGGCAGAAGCAGAGAAGGCGGCGAAAAGTCTGCCGCGGCTCTAAAGATCGTCCTCGCCGGACGGGCAATACCGCTAAGTTAGGGGTGTCCAGGCGGGGCTGGGCTGTGACACGCGCTGCGCGTATCCGTTGTCTGAGTGGATTT